>NZ_NMPS01000163.1:0-26163 GCF_002261125.1 Siphonobacter sp. BAB-5385
AGGAAGTGAGCGGCGTTCGCGATACGGACTAAAAGACCAGCCGCATCCAAGGGACGATATAGTGACCCTGTAATAAAGATTTGATTATTAATCGTTGTTAGGAAATCCCTGTATGGAATGTATAGCCTTCTCAGCAGGACGAAACACGTATCAAGCTTTCATAACTCCTTTATTTCAAAAACTTATCCTGCAACGCCTTCCGACGTGGAGCAGTCAATCCCATTTCCTTTTCCAGAAACTGATCCATGCTGCCGTATTTTTTATCGATCGCCTGGAAGGTGTTTTCTAGATAAGCCGGGTTGGCGTCCAGCATCGAGCGGGCGGCTTCGGGATTCAGGCCCTGCTGAGCCATGCCCTGAAGCATCCGTTCTCGATCCACTTTCCAGAACAGATTCGTCGCCTGATAATCCTTCAAAATCGTTTGACGGTCTACATTCAGGGCTGACAACACCAGAGCGGCTCCGATTCCCGTCCGGTCTTTCCCCGCCGTGCAGTGAAAGAGTAAGGATTCATCACCCTTCAATGTAAGTAAATGATCAAAAAGAGGTTTGTATTTGGCTTTCAGGTGCTCAGTACTCCGATAGGTTTGCAGTAGTAAAGTATCCTTCTGGGTACTATTTTTCATCGCTTCGTAAAACTTCGCCATTTGTACGTGTTCGCTACCCGCGGGCAGGTGTACGTATTGCACGCCCGTCGGGAGACGGTCCGGAGCCTTTTGGACCTCCTCGGGACTCCGCAGATCGCAGTCTACCGCGAGATGAACGGATTCCAGCGTTTTCAAATCCCGATCACTGAGTTTACTAATATCCGCCGAGCGGTAGATGCGGCCCCACTGCACCTGACGGCCATCGGGCGTAGGATAACCCCCTAGGTCGCGGAAATTCGAGCTACCCTCCAGTACTACGGCCCGACGGCTGTTATAAACCAGCGTATCCTGCTGAGCAAAAACGGTTCCTGAAATCAATACGGAAGTAATGAGAATGAATGCCTTTTTCATACGTATGTTATGATGAATAAGAGTAGATGAACCTTGCGATTAGAAAATGTCCCAGCGAATACCGGCCTGTCCGCGTTGCGAATACCACTCGGTACTGGTCGTCCGTTCGGGTTTGCCCATGTACATGCGAACGGGCTCGTTGGTGAGGTTATTGACTTCCACGAACACCCGGAACTTCGCGTTGATGGCATAGGCCGCCGAGCCGTCTAAGGTGAAGTTGTTATTCGTCCAGATGTAGAAATCAGGACCCAACTGCTGATTGATCGTTTCAACCGAGCGACCCCGGAAGTTTCCGGCCAGACGAATCGTGAGTCCCTTGCGTTCGTAGAACAGAATGGAATTGAACAGGAATTTCGACTGATTGGGCAGGGAAGTCGTTTCGTACTGCCGTTCGTTATTGACAATTCGCGGTACCCGTAGCGACGAATGAATCGCCGTACCGTTCAGCTCAGCACCCAGACCACTCAGAAAACCCGGCAGAAAATCGAAGCGACGAAGTATACCCAGTTCCAGTCCCTGCAACGACGCATTTTCCAGGTTTTGCGGTTGCGTCACCAGAGCCTGAGCACCGTTATAAGTTTCGATGGACTGATTACTGAAACTGTAGTCCTTGATTTTTTTGTAGAAAAGACCGCCCGTGACCAGACCAATGTTATCGAAATAGTACTCACCCATCAGGTCGAAATTACTGGCGAAGGTGGGTTTCAGATTGATATTGCCCCGCGTAATGGTTAGGGGATTGGTCGTGGTATTGATGTTTTCGCCCGGATTCAGTTCGGTAAAATTCGGACGAATGAACGTCCGCGTAAAAGCAGCCCGAAGCACGGATTTCGACGTAGGTGTGTACTTCAGGTGAATCATCGGCAAAAAGGCGTGGTAATCATTCTTCACCGTGGTAGGGGTCACCGTCTCTACGCTTTTCGACTGTCCGTTTTCAGTAATCGTTTCCCGTTTGTACGACGAACCGTTCAGTTGCACGGCCGTATGCTCGTTGCGTACCCCACCAAAAAGCTTGAGTTTGGGCGTCACATTCCATTCACCCATCACGTAAAGGGCCAGTACATCTTCCGTACCATCGAAATGACCCGTGGCATTAGAAACCGGCGTTACGTCCCGAAACTGATTGGTTTGCTGAAACTGCGTGGAGAAAAGATCAAACAACTGGTTCTTGGTCAGACTGTTGATCGCATAAGAACCATAATCAGCATTCAGGTTACGGAAGAAATTCTGGCGAACGGGAAATTCAGTCCGTTCCAGCTGACTAAGCGGCACCAGCGGAGCCGAATTCGGAACGCCCAGGGCTCGGTTGGGCAAATAAACCAGCGAGGCCTGCGTCGATTCTTTGTACTTGTGGCGATACTTCCCCCCAACCTTTAACGAAAACCGCGACGAAAAGTCATACTTCACATTAGCCTGAGCTACCCGGTCTTCTTCCTTCGTCCCTAACTGATAAATGACCAGTTGCCGCAGCGTTAGCTGCGTGGGGTCCATGAGTTCCTTCGGGTCTTTCAGATGGGGCAGAATCTGCATTGGGTCGTCACCTACGCCGTTGGGAGAATCAAAAGACAAATACCGTTTCCCATCCGAAGCCAGTCCCCCGAAACCCTGCGTAAGCTTCTGCCGGAAGGTGGCAATGGGCAAACCGCGTTTCTCTTCGGGCAACGTAGGAGGCGTATCGATGTAGTATTCGCTAACGTAATTTGAAGCCGACCAGTCTAGTTTCAACCGCGACGCCAACTGATGCTCGCCACCGATTTCTCCGCCGTCAATTCGCGTCTGGTAGTAGGAGTAGCGGTAATTCAGTTGGTATTCGTTGGTATTGAAAAGCAGATACGACTCGTATACCGGACGAATATCGTTGAACTTGTCGTGCAGGGCCCGACCAAAAATTCGGTGCTTCTCGTTGAAACGGTATTCCAGCCCGGCGTTAAGTCCGTACGTCTGGCGTTTGCCCATGTACCGTTTCAGCAGTAAGCTATTCAGGGAATACCGTTGCTCCGGAACCGCTAGTCCCGTGTTGTACGAAACGACGTACTCATCCGTTCCCCACTGCCGATCCCAGATGGCCGCCGTCAGCATCACGCCCAGCTTACCTTTCATAAATCGGTCACCGTAGGTAATGGAGGCGTTGTACGTACCGTCTTTCGAAAAATTGTTGTAACCACCAGCGGCACTCACGCTCAGCTTGCGAAACTCCGGAGCGACCCGCGTCACAAAATTGATCGAACCGCCAATGGCATCGCCTTCCATATCGGGCGTCAGGGCTTTGGCTACTTGTACGTACTGGATAATCTCGGAAGGAACGGCGTCGAGTACCGCATTCCGGCTGCCACCCACGCTGGCACTCGGCATGCGGGTACCGTTGAGCAGGGTAGAAGTCCAGCTAAAGGGTACACCCCGTACCGTCGCCTGATCGGCCTCACCGTGGTACCGGGCCACCGCCACGCCGGGCATCCGCTGGACGGCTTCGGCGGCATTACGGTCAGGTAGTTTCCCAATGGCATCGGCGGCCATCACGTCCATCATGGCGAGTGAATTTCGTTTAATACTCATCGCCTTGATCTGGGAGGCCGCCATCGTACCGCGAACTACTACGTCCGACAGAGCTTTCCCTTCGGGCGTGAGTTTAATGACGGGAATAACTACTTCGCCCGTCGTAGCCTGTACCGTCAGTTCAGCCGTCTGGTAGCCAATGTAGCCAGCAGCCAGCGTAACCGGTCCGGCGGGTACGTTCGTCAGTCGGAAGGCTCCACTTAGATCGGTTACCGTTCCCTGCGAGGTACCTTTCAGGCGAATCGCTGCTCCGGGCAAGGGACCGTTTTCGTCTTCAATTCGTCCCGTTACGGAGCCCGAATGTTGACCGAACGCAACGGTTCCGCTCAGGCAGAGGAGCAGACTAAAGAGTAATCGTTTCAATTGCATAGGGGTGTCATTGTGTTTCGGCAGCGAAACTAGGGGCGTGGAAAAAGAAAAAAGTCCAGGCCGATCGGGCAGGTTCGCCCCGTTCGGCCTGAACTTTTTTCTTTTGTAATGAACTGTAAACTAGCTATTTGTGAATTTTAACGAATTGTTAAATTTTAGACGGCTCCGAGATGGGACTGCTCAGAAATTGCTGGTACTGCGTGGGACTATATCCGGTCACTTTCCTGAAATAGGTATTCAGCGTGGTCTTCGACTGGAAGCCGACCTGATGAGCCAGCTCCGCAATTTTTTCACCGGGATGGTTTTTCAGTAAAACGATCATTTCCTGAACGCGGTAATCATTCACATAGGCGTAAAAATTCTTCTCGGCTTTTTGATTCAGTACCTGCGACAATTGCTGCCGGGAGATTTTCAGGGATCGGGCTAAATCATCCAGCGAGAGATCGGGATTATGGAAGGGTTTTTCCCGTCGCATGAGCTGCTCCAGAGCTTCGAAGTATGCTTGTAGTTGAGCGTCCGAAAGGCCCGATTTCTCATAGGTTTCACGAGCGGTTTCGGCTGGTTTGGACTGGGTATAGTTCTGCGTCAGAAAAAACCGCAGACAAATCCAGCAAATGATCCCGAACGCGAGGTAGGGGAAAAAATGAGCGTCCCAGTGCGTACCCAGCCAGGTATTGAAAAAAGAGGTACAGTAGCCCATGAAAACCGAACTCATGAAAAAGGCACTGCACTGGAGTAACAGATTCCGTTCGCGGCGGGGTAGCTGCGTATCCGGTACGAGTTTCCAGAGTAACCAGGCCGTATAGCTGGCGACGGAGACCATAAGCAGGTAGACGAATACTTCAAAAATCTGTTGAAATAAAGCCGGGTTTTTGCTGGGAATTTGTCCAACCAGGCAGGAAACGTACAGCGTAAAAGCGAAGACAAACGGGAGCAGGTGGAGGACTTTATGCGTTCGAGAAAGGGCTTTGCCTTTGAACTGAAGATACTGAAAATACAGCAGTGGTCCGTAGGAAAAGGTAGTGAAGCTGTTGAGCCGGCCAAACAGATACGGATCGTTCAGGACCGAGAGCAGAAATAGTTTGACGCCCAGGTGGATACTAATGAGGGCAATCAAGGTTTTTAAATATAAGTACTGACGACTAAAGATGGTCTGCTTGGGTAAGACGTACAAACCAATCAAGGCCTGAGCGAAAGCGAAGGTGGTAATGAGGGAAATCATATCGCTGGATATTTCCAGTAAAGATAGGATTCGTTACTACCGGGTTTGAGGCTGGAAGGATTAAGAAATTATTACCAAAAAGGTAGACTGCGGGCCCAACAAAAGAGGTCTGATACAACGTGTACCAGACCTCAAAATCAGACTTCTATCCTAAAGTTACAGGTTTTGCTTCTTCATTTCCTTCACGGCGTAATCGACGGCACGGGCTGTCAGAGCCATGTACGTCAGCGAAGGGTTTTGCGTCGACGTGGAAGTCATCGAAGCCCCGTCCGTAACGAACACGTTCTTGCAGGCGTGTAGCTGATTCCACTTGTTGAGCATCGATGTTTTAGGGTCTTTACCCATCCGAACGCCGCCCATTTCGTGAATATCCAGTCCCGGAGCCTGCTTGGAATCACGGGTACGGATGTTCTTGAAACCAGCCGCCGTATACATTTCGGTGAACTGCTCGTGGAAATCCTTGATCATCTTCTCGTCATTGTCATCGTAGAACATGTTGATGGCCAATTGCGGGATGCCAAACGGATCTTTCTTATTCGGATCAAGCTGAACCGTACTGTTCTCTTTCGGGATGGTTTCGCCCATCATGTGGGAGCCTACATGCCAGCCGCCCCAGGAGGGATTCATCAGGTTTTTCTTCAGATCCGCACCGATGCCGTCCTGATTGGTATACGTACCCCGACCGGCGTTGAAGCCCGCGGCATAGCCCCGCAGGAAGTTGGTCTCCTGCTTATGCACGTTCCGGAAACGCGGAATGTACGGACTATTGGGACGACGACCTTCGGTTTTCATATCCAGGAAACCATCGTATTCGGCTGAAATCGTAGCCCGGTAGTTGTGGAATGCTACGTACTTGCCCAGCACGCCGCTGTCGTTACCCAATCCATTAGGGAAGCGGTTCGACGTTGAGTTCAGGAGTACGAGGTTGGTATTGAGAGCCGCTGCGTTGACGAAAATGATGCGGGCGTAGTACTCCGTCATTTTCTTGGTATTCGCATCGATCACCCGAACGCCCGTTGCTTTCCCTTTTTTCTCGTCGTAAATAATTGAGTGGACGACGGAATGAGGCCGCAGGGTCATTTTACCCGTTTTGGCGGCCCAGGGAATCGTTGAGGCGTTACTGCTGAAATAACCACCGAAGGGGCAACCCCGCTCGCAGATGGTACGGTGCTGACACTGGGCCCGACCCTGCTGGAAGTGAATATCTTTTGGTTCGGTTAGGTGAGCACAACGGCCCTGAATCACGTTCCGGTCTTTGTATTTGCTGGCAATCTGCTTTTGGAAATAATCTTCCACGCAGTTCATTTCGTGGGGCTTCTGAAACTCGCCGTCGGGCAGGTTGGGCAGTCCGTCTTTATTACCGGAAATCCCGGCGAATTTTTCTACGTAACTGTACCAGGGAGCAATATCCGCGTAACGGATGGGCCAGTCAACGGCGAAGCCATCGCGGGCGGGGCCTTCGAAATCGAAATCACTCCACCGCTGCGTCTGGCGGGCCCATAACAGGGATTTTCCACCGACCTGATAACCGCGAATCCAGTCGAAAGGCTTTTCCTGTACGTACGGATGTTCAGCATCTTTCACGAAAAAGTGCGTACTGCCTTCGTAAAAGGCGTAACACTTGCTCACGATCGGGTTGGCTTCTTTAATTTCCAGGGGAAGCTGGGTACGGTGCTCAAACTCCCAGGGGCTCATCATGCCCGTGGGGTAATCGGTTACGTGTTTCACGTCCCTTCCCCGCTCCAGTACCAGCGTTCGCAGCCCGTGTTTCGTTAATTCTTTGGCGGCCCAGCCTCCGCTGATGCCCGAACCAACCACGATTGCATCGTATTGATTGGCTGCCGTTGATTCCAGTATAGTCATGATCGTTATTTGCCAGTTGAAACGGGGACGCAACCGTGGTAAAAGCCCGGTACGAGTTGGTAATGATTGATATTCGTCTGGAAGTACTCCGAAGTGGTAAAGCCGCGAATGGTCAGGCTTTTGACCAGTTTGAAAAAGTCTTTGGTTTCTTCATCGGCTCCGGCGTTCAGCTGATTGAGAAAATTCAGTCGCTGATTGGTGTCCATGCCCGAGAACGTTTTGCCACCTGAACTCTTCTGGGCCAGATCGCTGACCGTGTAGAGTCCGTTTTTCAGCGTTTCCTGAGCTTTCGTATCCATACAATCATTGACGATCTTCTGAATGTAAGCGGGAACGCCCAGGCTTTTCGCTCCGGGAATATCCGTTTCCGGAATAATGGTTTCGGCCAGGTCCGCCAGCGTGGATTCTTCCAGAGCGGAAAGCAAGGGAGAACCCGCCACCGTCTCGGGCGTCCAGTGCTGAGCCCAGGAGGGGAGACTCAGCAGACCGCCAAACGCGGCGGCCATGTTTTTTAATGCGATTCTACGTTCCACAAATGATGAATTAAAAAGTTTTCGATCAGAACCAAAGCCTTTGAGCGATAGATAGGAAGGCTGGCATGATACCTGGTTTAGAGGATTGATTCAGGTAAAAATAAAGAGTAAGCGTGGCATTTTACACAAAGACCCGCGAACCGGAATAGTTACTGCGAAATTCCCGTGGTGTACAGCCATTTTTCTTCAGGAATGTCCGATTAAAGTAGGATAAGTTATTAAATCCGCATTTATAAGATACTTCGGCGATGGTCTGTGTGGTATCGATGAGCATGCGTGAGGCGTGACCCAGCCGAATTTCGTTGAGGCTATCAACAAACGTTTTGCCCGTACTTTTCTTGATAAAACGACTAAACGACACTTCTGGCATACTGGCTACTTTGGCGACATCGGCCAGGGTGATTTTTTTGTCGTAGTTGGCCCGCATGTACTCAAAGGCTTTTTCAATACGCCGGCTATTATAATGGAAGGGATCGTGCGTGAAGGAGGCGTTGGAAAGGGTACGCATATTCCGGGAAATCGACAAATCGTGCAGAATCGACATCAGGTCGAGTACCGAATCAAAGCCACTCTTCTGGGTAAGGGCTTCCAGCCGGGGCCGTACCGCTTCAATCGTTTCCCGCGAGAACAGTACCCCTTTGGCCGCTCGCTCCAGCAAAATCCGGATAAACGTCAACTGATTCCGACGCAGGAATTTTTCGTCGAACAGGTCGCGGTGAAACTGAATCGTAATTTCCCGAATCTCCTTGTTTTCGCACTGGTGCAGAAACCAGCCGTGGGGGAGATTAGTGCCTACTAGTACCAGCTCCAGATCTTCGATCACTTCGGAATGATCCCCAATGATCCGCTTGATGCCGGGTCCACGGGCGATAAAATTCAGCTCAAATTCTTCGTGATAGTGCAGGGGGAAATCAAAATCAGACTTAACCCGGGCAAACAGCGTGAAGCAGTCATGCTGGGTAAGCGGTGTGATTTCGCGGTAGAGATTACTCATAAAGCAAAGGTAAAAGAGGTTTTAGCGATAAACAAAAGTTTTGATAACACAGTATTAGTACAAAGTTAGTTTTTGTTCGGTAATCCGTTTAAATAATCAAAGAAAAATGTGGCACTATTCGGCGATCATTGCAATTAATCGATATATAATGATAATTTATGACTGATAAAAATGAAAATATGTTCAAGTAAATGATAAAATTGTGTTAGTGCAATGGTAAAATTGAAACATAATTTTGTTGCGAAAAAATTGACTCTATGAATCGTTTTAAGTTTTATCTTTTCTTCTCAGGATTGATGCTTCTAGGGTGCTTCGGAACCTTATTTGCTCAAAACCGGACGATCTCCGGTACCGTGGCTGACGAGAAAGGGGAGTTGCTCCCCGGCGTAAGCCTTTCCATCAAGGGAACCACCCTTGGAACCAACACCAATGTTGAAGGACGCTTTACCCTGAGCATCCCCGCCAATGCTACGACGCTGGTCGTATCTTTCGTAGGGATGCAAACGCAGGAAATTCCGGTTACGAACGAATCGACCTACACGATTGTACTGCAATCCGACAGCAAATCGCTTGATGAAGTAGTAGTAATTGGGTACGGTTCAGCCCGGAAAAGTGATTTGACGGGTTCGGTGGCTTCCATCAAGTCGGAGCAGCTGACGCAGATTGCCACGCCCAACGTAACGCAGGCCATTCAGGGCCGCGTAGCCGGGGTAGACGTAACGGCTAACTCGGGGGAACCCGGTGGGGCCAGCCGGATTCGGATTCGCGGGGTTGGTACGATCAATAACTCCGATCCCCTGTACGTAGTGGACGGTTTTCAGACGAACGACATCAGCTTCCTGGCTCCTACGGATATTGCTTCCATGGAAATCCTGAAAGATGCTTCGGCTACGGCTATTTACGGTTCTCGCGGAGCCAACGGGGTGGTTTTGATTACGACCAAACGTGGTCGTTCCGGTCCAACCCGCTTTACGCTGGACGGTTACGCCGGGGTACAGAATGCCTGGAACAAACTGAACATGCTGAACGCCGCCGAATACGGAGCCCTTCGTCTGGAAGCGTACCGCAACGACGGAACAGTATTGGATCAGAATGGAGCCGAGTATCGCCTGCTCAACAACGCCGTTCAAACCAACATGCAGGGTACGGACTGGCAGAAAGAAGTAATGCAAACGGGTTCCATCCAGAACTACAGCCTGAACGTACTGGGTGGTACGGATAAATCACGCTACAGCCTGACGGGTACGTATTTCGGTCAGGACGGGATTGTGAAAAACTCTTCGTTACGCAAGTATTTCCTGCGTTTCAACAACGATTATACCTTCAACAACTGGCTGACGGGTGGGATCTCCGGAGCGTTTTCCCGTACGAACAAAACGTTTACCAACAATGACCTGTTCTCGGGGGTACTGACTACGGCTCTGCGGGCGGAACCCATTACACCCGCCTGGAACCCGGAAACGAATAACTGGGGTCGTACGATTGTCTCGCAGGAAAACAACCCGGCTCGTGCCGCGAATGAAATGTCCGGTAACAAAGGCTACGAAAGTCTGCTGAACGCCAACGCGTACGTAGAGGCTTCGTTCCTGAAACATTTCAAACTGCGTTCCCAATTCGGCGTTAATTACAAAAACGTTCACAACAAGCAGTACCTGCCCGAGTTTTTCCTGGACATCAAAGAATTACGTCCCAACAGCCAGTTGACGGAGTATCGGAGTGAGCAGACGCAGTGGGTATCTTCTACTTACCTGACCTACGATAATGACTTTGGTAAGCACCACGTCGGGGGTATGATTGGTACGGAAGCTCAACGCAGCACGTTTGATAACATCGGTATGACGGCCTATAATGTGCCGAACAATACGGATCTGCGGTATTTGTCCTCCAGCCGTAACCCAAACGTGATTCCGACGACTACGCCACCTTCGGATGAATCCCTGTTGTCGTTCTTCGGTCGGGCGAACTATAGCTACAACGAGAAGTACATGTTGACGGCTACGCTGCGGTATGATGGTTCTTCCCGCTTCCTGAAAGGGAACCGTTGGGGTATTTTCCCGGCTTTTGCTTTCGGCTGGAACGTAACGGATGAGCCCTTCATGGCCAACATCAAAGCCATCAGTAACCTGAAAGTACGGGCCGGATGGGGTCAGGTAGGTAACCAGAATTCGGCTAATAACTACGGCTATGTAACGACGATTTCCGGTGGTAACCGCTACGTGTTCGGCGACCAGATCGTGGAAGGTTTCGCTCCGACGATGGCGAGCAACCCGAACCTGAAGTGGGAAACGACGACGAGCTCCAACATTGGTATCGACGCGGATTTCTTCAATCATAGCCTGAGTTTGACGGCTGATTACTTCATCAAGAATACGGCTGACATGATTGTCCGCGTTCCTGTACCCGTGTTTATCGGCGTAGGACCTCCGTACGTCAATGCCGGTAGCATGCGGAACAACGGTATCGAATTAGCCTTGAACTATCGCAATGAAATTGGAGCGTTCCGTTACGATTTAGGCGTGAACTTCACGAAGATCAAAAACGAAGTAACCAGCTTGGTGGAGGTACGGGTATTGAATCGGCTAACGTCATCAGTAACTGGGGTAACATTACCCGTACGTCGGTGGGTCGCGAAATCGCTTACTTCTACGGGCTGAAAACCGATGGCATCCTGAGAACGCAGGAAGAAGCAAATGCTTACAATACGCAATACAACATTGTGGGTGAAAGTACCGCTAAACCGGGTGATGTACGTTTCGTAGATGCTAACGGTGATGGGATCATCAATGACAAGGACCGCGTATACTTAGGCAGTGCTACGCCGAAATTCAGCTACGGCTTCAACGCAACGCTGGGTTATAAAAACTTTGATCTCCGTTTATTCTTCCAGGGTGTACAAGGCGTAGAAGTAGTAAATGCACTGGATTACTTTACCCGTAGCTCAATGGGTACCTGGAACTCCGTTCCGGATCGCCTCAACCGCTGGACGCCTGAGAACACGAATACCAACGAACCCCGCATGACGGCGAAGGATGCCAATGCCAACTACCGCTTCAGTGATCGGTTCGTACAAAGTGGTGATTACCTGCGTCTGCGTAACGTAACGCTGGGATACACTCTTCCGAAAGTGGTAACGGATCGCTGGAAAATGTCAACGGTACGGGCCTACGTTTCAGTAGATAACCTCCTGACCGTAACGGGCTACAAAGGTCTGGATCCCGAAATCGGTGAGTATGGTTACAACCGGAGCTACAACCCGCTGGCCGTGGGTGTGGACGTGGGAACCTATCCCCAACCTCAAACCTGGCGTGCCGGGCTAACGCTCAATTTCTAAGATAGTTTTCGGTTTACTGTTTTCAGTTTTCAATGCAAGTCGCAGAGGACTGAAAGCAGTCAACAAAGAATTAACAAAGAGATTTCGGTTTACTGTTTTCACTGCAAGCCTCGCAGAACTGAAAACAGCAAACCGAAAACTGAAAACTGAAAAAAATGAAATTCAAATATATCATCGTGGCTTTGCTGCTGGCTACCAGCGGTACCATGCAGAGCTGCAGCGATTTTCTGGATAAAAATCCGCTGGGCCAGGATACGGACCAGAACTTTTATACCGATCCCAATAATGCCATCCTGGCCGTTAATGCGGCCTATGACGTACTGGCTTACGACGAAGGAAACGATGGTCTGGGCAACTACGTCAACCACAATTACGAGTGGATGTTCGGGGATGTACTTTCGGAAGATGCCGAAAAAGGCAGTACGCCGGGCGATATGCCTCCCTTACAGGAGCTGAAAGAATGGCGGGCTACGGGTACCAACACCATCGCTCAGGCCGTTTGGCAAAACATGTTCCAGGCGATTTATCGGACCAACCTGTTGCTGCAAAACCTGGAAAATTCACCCATCGATGCAACGCTGAAAAACCGGTTGATGGGCGAGGCGTACTTCATTCGGGGTTACAGCTATTTCTACATGCTGCGTTTGTACGGTGGACTGCCTTTGTTCACGAAACCCGTACAGCCTTCGGATTACAGCAATACCAAGCGGTCTACCCTCAGCGAAACGTATGCGTTCATTGAGGCAGATTTCAAGAAAGCCGCTGAACTGTTACCCGAGAAAAATGCCTACGCGGCGGAAGACGCGGGTCGTGCGACCAAAGGTGCTGCCAATGGATTCCTGGCCCGTGCGATCCTGTATCAAATGGGAACCGACAATCCCCGGGGACATACCTGGAAAGAGTTGTACGATCTGACCGATGTAATTGCCAAATCGGGTCAGTACGCGTTGACCGACAACTACGCTGCGATTCAGGAAGGTGAAAATGAAAACAATGCGGAATCGTTGTTTGAAATTCAGTTTGCCGAATCCAACGTGACCTGGGGTATCCAGCGTTCCGGAACGAACAACAACCAGATTCAGAACAACCGGAATACCTGGGGCTGGGGCTTCAATAACCCGACGCAAAGTCTGGTGAATGCCTTTGAAGCGAATGATCCCCGTAAAGCCGCTACGATCTACAAAACGGGCGACATCGTTACGGGTATCGAGCAGGTGATCAACTTCCCTTCCGAAAACTCAACGGGTTTCCTGAACCGGAAAGCGGCCATCATCAAGCCTACGCAGCCTTCGCAGTCGCCGCAAAACATTCGTAAATTGCGTTACGCGGATGTATTGCTGATGCGAGCCGAAGCCGCTGCTCACCTGGGCAACGAAAGCGAAGCTCGGACGATCCTGAATCAGATTCGTGACCGGGCTCGTAAGTCTACGCTACCCAAAGGTTCGAAGCTAAATACCATGACCTACGAACCCGCCAATACGCCCGCTTCGGCCCTGCCGCCGATCGCCGCTACGGTAACGGGAACGGCTCTGCTGGATGCTATTTACCACGAGCGTCGCGTGGAGCTGGGTATGGAAGCCCTGCACTTCTGGGATCAGGTTCGTACGGGAACGTACTTTAACTCACTGCCCGCTTCGATTCGTTCTTCCGCGATGAGTCATAGCATTAAGGGTTCGGTTAATTCCATCCCGGTACTGCCGATTCCGGCGAACGAAGTACAGTCCTGGGGTCTGGAACAAAATCCGGCGTATTAATTGGGTTGTTGGTTTTTAGTTGTTGGTTGATAGTTCTTAAACTGATAGGTACATAAGATCGATTGTTTGTAAACTACTAATCAGATCCGAATAGCCCATCAACGAACGCTAGTACTAGTCCAGCAACTAACAATCAATAACCAAACAAAGGCTTCTATTCGAATCGGGTAGAAGCCTTTGTTTTATCTTTAAACAAAAAAATGATGTTACGTACGGCTCTGGTTTGTTTGACTTTATACGCGGGGAGCCTCGGTGCTCAGACCGCCCCCATTGATAAAAAAGCCACGAAAGAAACCCGGAATCTGTATACCAATTTGCAGAAGCTGGCAAAAAAAGGAACCATGTTCGGCCATCAGGACGATTTGGGGTATGGCGTGAACTGGCGGGCTGAAGTCGGTCGTTCGGATGTAAAGGAAGTCGTGGGCGAGTACCCCGCCGTATTCGGCTGGGATCTGGGTCGGATTGAATTCGATAGTACCCACGAAATCGACGGGATTCCCTTCGAAAGCCAGCGGAAATTTGTGGAGCAGGTCTACGCTCAGGGCGGTGTCAATACCTTTAGCTGGCACCTAAACAACCCGACTGACCCCACAAAAACGAGCTGGGACAAGGTAGATTTCACCATCCGCAAACTCTTCAGTGAGCCACAGGCCCGGCAACGGTACGATGCCTGGCTGGATCGGGTCGCGGCTTATTTCAAAAGTCTGAAAGGCCCCAAAGGCGAAGCCATTCCGGTCATCTTCCGACCCTTCCACGAGCATACGGGTAGCTGGTTCTGGTGGGGGAAAGACCACGCTACGGTGGCCGAATACGTGCAATTGTGGCGATATACGGTCGAGTATTTACGCGATAAAAAGGACGTTCATAACGTACTCTATGCGTATTCAACCGACCGTTTTCCAACGAAAGAAGAATACCTCGAACGCTATCCCGGCGATGCGTATATCGACATCGTTGGTTTTGACATTTACCACCGTCCGCAACCCGGTCAGCCTGACCATTTTGTGGCGAATACGCGTCAAATGGTGGAAATTCTGAAAGAGGTGGGGCAGGAAAAGAAAAAGGTCTACGCCATCACCGAAACCGGCCTCGAAAAACTGCCCCAGCCGAACTGGTGGACGCAGGTGCTGGCACCGATTATCAAAAACGCGGGTTTATCTTACGTGCTGGTTTGGCGAAATGGCAATCCGGGACACTTTTACGCTCCCTACGCCGGACAAGCCACTGCGGAAGATTTTAAGAAATTTTCGCAGCAATCGGACGTTTACCTCCAAAAGAAAACGGCGGCTGCCCAACTCTACCGCTAAGTATTCGGCTCATGCATGACTCTCCGGAACTTGCCTAACGTATACTGAGTTGGTTAGCTAGCAACGGAGCAATCATGAAATTATCCCTACTGGACTTTTGTATCATCATCATTTATCTGGTGGCGGTCATTGTGCTGGGTTTAGTCCTCAAAAAACGGGCTTCCCGCAACAAGGAGGCGTATATGCTGGGCGGCAAAACCTTGCCGTGGTATATGCTGGGGCTGTCGAACGCCTCGGACATGTTCGACATTTCCGGTACCATGTGGATGGTCTCCCTGGCCTTCGTGTACGGACTGAAAAGCCTCTGGATTCCCTGGCTCTGGCCCGTATTCAATCAGGTATTTATGATGATGTACCTGTCGGTCTGGCTACGCCGTTCGAACGTGACCACTGGAGCCGAATGGATCGGAACACGATTTGGCAAGGGGCCGGGGGTAACGGCCTCGCATACCATCGTCGTTGTATTTGCTTTACTAAGTTGCCTGGGATTTCTGGCGTATGGTTTCGTGGGTCTGGGCAAATTCATGGAAATTTTTATTCCCTTTGAAAGCATGGCTCCGTACCTGCCGTTCCGCATCGCTCCGGAATATGTGGGACCTTTCTACGGTATTATCTTCACGGCCTTTGCTGTATTTTACGCCATTTTGGGTGGCATGACGAGCATCGTGATTGGCGACGTACTGAAGTACGGGATCATGACGATTTCGGCTTTCGTGATTGCCGTCATTGCCATGCAGGAGCTTTCCAGTAGAACGCTGGAAGTGCCGCCGGGCTGGTATACGCCCTTTTTCGGCTGGAAACTCGATGACCTGAACTGGTCGGGGATTCTGGATGAAGTGAATACCAAAATCAAGTCGGATGGCTTTTCCCTGTTTGGCATTTTCTTCATGATGATGACTTTTAAAGGAATACTGGCAAGTCTGGCCGGACCCGCTCCGAATTACGACATGCAGAAAATTCTATCGACTAAATCACCCCAGGAAGCCGCCAAGATGAGTGGGATTGTTTCCATCGTACTGCTGCCCGTGCGGTACGCAATGGTGATGGGTTTGACGGTACTGGCCCTGCTGCATTTCGATCAGCTGGGCTTGCATACGCCGCGGGGCATTGATTTCGAGAAAATCCTGCCCGCGTCCATTTTACAGTTCGTACCCGCCGGACTGATGGGCCTGCTGCTGGCTGGCTTACTGGCGGCGTTTATGGGCACCTTTGCGGGTACGCTCAATGCCGCTCAGGCCTACGTAGTGAATGACATTTACCTGAAATACATCAACCCCGGAGCCAGCAATAGCCGCATTTCCCGGATGAATTACTTCTCCGGACTGGTAGTAGCCAGTATCGGTATTCTGATGGGACTGTTTGCCAAAGACGTTAACAGCATTCTGCAATGGATCGTCTCGGCTTTGTACGGCGGTTACGTCGCGGCCAATGTATTGAAGTGGCACTGGTGGCGATTCAATGCCAATGGCTTTTTCTGGGGTATGCTGGCGGGAATCGTTCCGGCTTTGATTTTTCCTTATGTCTTCCGGGAAACGCTGAGTCTGTACTATTTCCCACTGCTGTTTCTGCTCTCGCTAGCGGGGTGTATCATTGGTTCGCTGGTGACGCCGCCGACGGATCGGCAAACGCTGACCACCTTTTACCGGACCGTACGTCCCTGGGGTTTCTGGAAGCCGATTCAAGATCAGGTACAGGCCGAAGATCCCGATTTTCGGCCCAACCAAGCGTTTGGACGAGACGCCTTTAATGTCATCATCGGGATCATCGCTCAGTGTGGACTGACGCTGGTGCCCATGTATCTGATTTTGAAAATGAACGTTGAGCTAACGATAACCCTGGGTGTATTGGGCCTTTGTGTAGTGATTTTGAAGAAAACCTGGTGGGATCGCTTACCGACGGAAGAACCTGCATCGCCAGCTTCCGCTCACCGTTTAACTAAAACCTTAAATGACTTTTCATGAACGGCTTGCTCAGTTGCAGGAAGCCCACGATAGACTGCTCAGACGTCCCAACGTACAGGCAGATCTGGGGAATGGTCTGTTCGACCGCTATCAATATGCCATCGTAACGGCCGCCCATACGCCGCTTTTCTGGCGGTATGATCTGAATCCCGAAACCAATCCGTTTCTGATGGAGCGGTTTGGAATCAATGCCACCTTCAATGCCGGGGCCATCAAAATAGAAGACAAGTATCTACTGATTCTGCGAGTGGAAGGACTGGATCGAAAATCGTTCTTTGCCGTAGCTGAAAGCCCCAACGGAATCGATCAGTTTCAGTTCTGGGAGTATCCCATTACCATGCCCGAAACCGATGAACCGGACGTCAATGTATACGACATGCGGGTGGTAGAACACGAAGATGGCTGGATTTATGGCCTGTTCTGTACCGAACGCAAAGACCCGAACGCCCAACCCGGCGATGAATCGGCGGCTATTGCCCAGTGCGGCATCGCCCGGACCCGTGACCTGAAAACCTGGGAGCGATTACCCGATCTGCAAACGCCCTCGCCGCAGCAACGCAACGTGGTAGTACATCCCGAATGGGTGGAAGGTAAATACGCGTTTTACACTCGGCCGCAGGATGGATTCATTCAGGCGGGTACGGGCGGAGGGATTGCTCTGGGTCTGGCGGATTCGATGGGAAAAGCCATCATTACGCAGGAAACGGTGATCGATCCGAAAGACTATCATACCGTATACGAAGTCAAAAACGGGCAGGGACCGGCTCCGCTGAAAACGTCGCTAGGCTGGCTTCATCTGGCTCATGGGGTACGAAATACGGCGGCTGGTTTGCGATACGTGCTGTATATATTCATGACGGACTTACAGGATCTGACAAAAGTGATTTACAAGCCGGCGGGTTACGTACTGGCTCCCGAAGGGGACGAACGGACCGGTGATGTGTCGAACGTGGTTTTCTCCAACGGCTGGATTCTGGACGACGACGGCACGGTATTCATCTACTACGGCTCGTCCGACACGCGTATGCACGTGGCAACAACCACGCTCGACCGATTGCTTGACTATGTGGTACATACCCCGGTGGATGGCATGCGGTCGGCTACTTCGGTGCAGCGATTAACGGCTTTGATTGATCGAAACAAGGCCTTAACCAACTAACAAAAAAGCTCGTCCGTATGACACGGACGAGCTTTTTTGTTAACGATCAAAGGTTCATTACTTCATACCCACTAACTCCTTATTTTTCAGAAACTTCTGAATCGTAGCTTTGATTTCGGCCTTATTCGCGGCTGTCGCTTTAGGAACTTTCAGATACGCCGCCGATAATTCATCCAGCGATTGGTTCAGACTTTTTCCATCGACTTTCTTTTCCAACTGAATGCCTTTTTTCTGGGCAATCAGATCACCCCAGACATTCCGTACATCCACCCAGAACGTCCGGTGTTTCGTCCACCATTCTTTCGCTGAGTTACAGGCCGCTTCCTTGACGCGGTGGTAATCATTAATTCCTTTTTCGTAGGCAATGATTTTCTCGCCGTCGGGGGTACGTAGGACTTTGGCATTGTCCTGATCGTGCAGGTAACCGTAGTCGGTGATAAGGATGCGATTGCCGCGACGCATCACGTTGTAGTCGTTGCGGGTGGTGTACTCGCGGCGGGGCAGGGGAGCGTCGGTGGTATTGTCCCAGATATGACGACCATCGGCGTGAAACCAGGTGGCCGAACCTTCGTAGCGGGGACTATCGTCTACTTCAAAAACCTGTTGGGTCCACTGGCCCTTGGCCTGAGGGGCGGTTAGGGCTTTGTATTTCCACTCCGCGTCCTGTTCGTACGCCAGCAGATCAGTATTCTGGAATTTCCAGTCTTCCCGCCAATGTTTAATGATGGTACTATCGTTGATGACCAGCAGGTGCATCAGTACTAATTTATTGGGCGTTTCTTCGTCCACGAACACGTATTCTAACGCACCCATTTCTTTTCGCTCCTTGAATTTGTATTCGCGGTTGGGAGAGAACGTTTCAGCGTATTTAAAAGTGATGGCGTGACAGCCACACTGACCTTTGATGGCCTGAATATCAGTGGATTTTTGAGCAAAGGCAGTACTTAGCAGGCTGCCCAGGGTTAGGGTAAAGATAAAGCGTTTCATTCGAATACGGGTTTCGATTTTTGCTGGTTCGTAAATTGGTAATCAGGGGTTTTAAGCCACTTCCAGGATTCAATCGTCAGCAGGATACTCATCAGCAGGACGAAGGTTAATAATAAAAGTTGCGAAGGGTCTCCTTCCTTCAGTTCGCCAACGACATGACTCAGGTGAGCCAGCGTAAACGGAATGCTGAGGAAGAAGTTTACCCTCCGCCACTCGATCGATTGAAGATAGAGCAGAGCAACCGCCCAGATGAGCGGAAATAATTCAAAGATGAAGCGGATGAAGACCAGTGACGTGGGTTTTTGTCCATTGGCCCCTTCACGAACGATGTTGATGCCGTAGAATAAATCGCCTACGTGAAAATTGAAGTGCAGAATCATGCACACGGTGGTCAACACCCAGAAAATCAGAATACGGATACGGGAAATACTCATGAGAATTAGTTAGTCAAGCGAACTGGTATACAGAATTTTATGAGCTTCCACAATCAGATTCACTTCCTGCATCATGTTAATGAGTTCTTCCAGCTCCGATTCAGCGAGCAGAATATTCAGATTCAATACCGGCGACCGCATGATAATTTCTTTGCCGTGCGAGGTGGAAAAGTAGCTCATGTTGCACCGCTCCTGGAGCATTTCCAAAAAATACTGGAAATCTTCGGCGTTGAAAATCAGTAAGATATTATTGAAAGCCAGGTTGTACGTCTGGCAACCTTCGCAGTAGCCGATGTAGCCATTTTCCTGTTGCGTGAGGGTACGGAAACAATGAGATTGGTGCATGAGTACCGGAGTTAAATCGGAGTAAAGAATAAAAATTAATCGGCCAGGGAGGGCGTTTTGATGTCCCGAAGTTTACAGTTCACGCCGGTACGCTTCAAGGCTTCTATAATCCGCTCGGGAGCAATCCATTCACTGAATACCTCCAGTGACTGCGTCAGAAAGTCAATGCTAAATCGGGTAATACCCAGTTGACCCAGACTTTCTTTCACCGCCTGAATTCCTAAGGGAGAATTCAAATTCGTTTGAAAACAGATCTTTTTCATAGACTGAATCAATGAAGTGATTGATGAGGTAATTGAGTTAATATTTATTTAGACTAATTATAATTAATGCAAAGGTGCATGATGAAACCATGCCGTACAAGTGATTGGGAAAAATTGTTGAAAAGTTTTTGGACAAGCTCGCCCCGATTGTAAATCGGGGCGAGATCGGGGCGAGCCTGAATACGCTAACCCCAATTTATAATTGGGGTTGTCTGGTTAGGCGTCTCAGACGCCTCTGCTCCTAAAAAACATTCCCCCTGATTTGATCATAGTGATTACAAATCAGGGGGAGAATAAAAGGTTATGATGAAAATCTACTTTCTACTAGGAAAGCGACGATAAGGCAATAAACAGATCTACTTTGCCAAAACGCTCGATGGCTTGTTGAGCATACGCTGAGGGACCTGATTCACTGGAACCTACCGAATAGCCCAAATCGTCTCCACTACCTACACCGAGTCGGTGCATAGCGGCCTGTAAAGCTTCTTTGTCTTCGTCTACCAGTAATACTTTAGCACCTTCGTTACGGAGAATTTCGGCGAGTGTAGTGGCTGCACTTTGCGTGCCATTCGTAATGACGGCCACCTGATTTTCTAAACGTTTCATGCGTAGATGGATTGGTTGTTGGTTTATTGAAAGAGGAGAGAGTTAACAGGAATTTATTTCGACTTATCAATTTCAGTTTTAATCACTTTCTTCATTTCCCGTAAACCTACTTCAGGAACAGCCAGCCATTTCAAACTTGCCACCATTCCTTCAATATTAGTATGGTTGGTATGACGAGCTTTCCAGGCCTTCCAGGTTTTAACGAATTCAGCGTCACCTTCTTCAAAGTGACCCCGTTGAACGATTTTTTTCAGTGTATCATAGCTATCATTTCCCTGAATGTTGCCGCCTTTTTTCCAGACGTCCGGGTGATGCTGACGGATGTCCTCCGCGTAGTCTAACAGTTTTTTTAGTGACTCCGTCACTTTGGGCAAGGGTGCAGCCATGTTCAGTAGGGTTGGTTACGGAATCCCTTAAAAAAGCTGTACCTCGTGGATTAACTCTTTTTAACAGCTGAATACAAGGCTGTTTTAAACGTAGCTTACGTAATTAGATCAGAGAAGAAACGCCAGAAGCCATGAAAAAACTATTGATTATAACGTTGGTCGCCTTGGGCAGTATGCTCACCGGGTGTTCCTCACGCGTTTACTCCGATGGGTACGGAGGTTACGGACCTAGTTACGGTGGATACTACGGACCCGCCTACGGCTATCGTCCCTACTATGCCCGGCCTCGGGTTTATGTAACGCCACCGCCGCGGGTATACCGTCATCGGCAGTATAACAATCGGAGAAATGATATCTATCGCCGGAATAATTCGTATCGAAGAAATGATTCGTTCCGAAATCATAATTCATTCCGGGCAAAACCCAATAATGGAAACAGGGGCGGTGGTCCCCGTTCCAGAGGACCGAGGT
Organism: Siphonobacter sp. BAB-5385; assembly: GCF_002261125.1. Taxonomy (NCBI): domain Bacteria; kingdom Pseudomonadati; phylum Bacteroidota; class Cytophagia; order Cytophagales; family Cytophagaceae; genus Siphonobacter; species Siphonobacter sp. BAB-5385. The sequence goes on from NZ_NMPS01000163.1 coordinate 21,536, forward strand.
AATCAAAAAAGCGGCAGAGAAAACTCTCTGCCGCTTTTTGCATAAACCCAATCAAACTTTTAATTCGCTCTTAAACCGTAGCGGCTTCCTGGGAAGTCGCTACTTTGGCTAAAGCCTGCTGAAAATCTTCAATCAGATCGTCAATATTTTCCAGACCTACCGCAATCCGTACGAGACCATCGGTAATGCCTACTTCGGCCCGCTCTTCTTTACTTAATTTGGAATGCGTTGTACTCGCGGGATGAGTCAGGATGGTACGCGTATCACCTAAGTTCGGAGAGATCGAGGCAATTTCGAGGTGCTGCGTCAACGCATTGACCGCCTCAAACCCGCCTTTTACTTCCAGCGTCAGGATCGCTCCGCCGTATTTCATCTGCTGTTTGGCCAGTTCATACTGCGGATGACTTTCTAGGAAGGGATAATGAACTGCCTGTAAAGCCGCATGGCCTTCCAGGGTTCGAGCCAATGCCAGAGCATTTTCACTATGAGCTCTCATCCGGACAAACAGCGTTTCCAGACTCTTCGACAGTACCCAGGCGTTGAACGGCGATAAAGCCGGACCCGTATGACGGGCGAAGAAACGAATCGGCTCGATCAGGTCTTTCCGGCCGACCAGAATCCCCCCCAGCACGCGACCCTGGCCATCCATATATTTCGTAGCCGAGTGCATCACCAGATCGGCCCCGAGTTCAATCGGATTTTGAATGACCGGCGTGGCAAAGCAGTTGTCAACGGCCAGCACGACCTGATGCCGTTTGGCAATGGCTGACAGGGCCCGTAAATCGGTCAGCTCTAAACCTGGGTTGGATGGACTTTCACAGAAATAGAATTTTGTGTTTTCCTGGGTAGCCGCTTCCCATTGGGAAAGATCGTGACCCTCAACGAACGTAGTCGTTACGCCCCACTTCGGCATGATCTTGTTCAGAATCTGAATGGCGGAACCAAACAGGGCTTTTGAAGCAACTACGTGATCTCCCGCCTGTAAGCTTCCGGCGAACGTGGCGAAAATGGCCGCCATACCCGAGGCAAAGGCGATCCCTTCTTCGCCGCCTTCCAGCAAACAAACCTTACGGATAAACTCGTCCACGTTGGGGTTGGAGTACCGGGAATACACGTTGCCCGCAATCTCATCGGCAAACATGGCCCGACCCATTTCGGCGTCGTCGAAGGTAAAACTGGACGTTAAGTATAAGGGAACCGAGTGCTCGCGGTTGTGTGAACGTTCCGCCTGAGCCCGGATAGCTAGTGTTTCTTTCGATGCCATAATTAATCAGTGCTATCAAATTTCTGTCTACAAAGTTCGGTATTTAGTGAATATGTTGTGATTTTAGGGTTGGAATTAGAAAACAAATCTAGTAAGTGCTCTTTTTATAAAAGAAACACTCTGTTCGTTTATGATTTTTGCCTGCTAACTAGAAAAATAATCTATGGATCAACTCGACCCCATTGACCGCCGTATTCTGTCGCTCTTACAAACCAATGCTTTCATTTCTAATAAAGAACTGGCTCAGGAAGTAGGGCTTTCATTGACACCCGTACACGAACGGGTCAAACGCCTCGAACGTGAGGGTTATTTAAAAGGATATGTCGCGTTGGTGGATCGTCGCAAAATGGGACGTAGCCTGATTGCCTTTTGTCAGGTTTCGCTAAAGGAACACACGCAGGCCTTTATTCAGGAGTTTGAAGCGAAAATTGGTAGTCTGCCCGAGGTGATGGAGTGTTATAACATCGCCGGACCGTATGACTATCTATTGAAAGTGATCGTGAAAGATATGGATGATTACCGCCGCTTCGTAGTCGAACAACTGGCGGCCCTGGCCCACATTGGCGGTCCGCAAAGTGTATTCGTAATGGCTGAGATCAAGGTTACTACGGCCTTACCCGTTGACTAGCTATGTTATGGAATTGTTAAGAATGTAATCCGCAAAATCACGATTTGATCATACAACGTACTTTTGCGGGATTCTAATTCTTTTCCGTGACTAAGCTACGCGTATCTTTCAAGTTTTGGGCCTGCCTGTTGCTGGGCACCACGGCCTATGCCCAAACCTCTTTAACACCCGCTGCTCCCTGGGGAAGCTGGTTTATCGGTACCGTGGTACTACCCGGCGGAGAAAAAAAATGGGGTGGCTTTGCGGAAGTGCAGGCTCGTAGTAACAGTGTATTTCAGGAGTTCTTCTACTCGGAATTGAAGGGGGGCGTTACGTACGACATCAACAAAAATTTCACCGTAGGCATGGCGGGCGGACGATACGCAACTTATGATTTTCAGGATTTATCGGCGGGACCGTTGAATACGGAAGGGCGGATGTGGGAACAACTGGTCATCAATCAATACCTCGATCGGCTGCGTTTTGAACATCGGTACCGGGTGGAACAACGCTGGTTTACCTTTCGGGATGGTACGCATCCATACCGAAACCGAATTCGCTATCGACTGAATATGTTCATTCCTCTCAACAATAAGAGTATCAAGGAGAAAACGTATTTCATTTCCATATTTGATGAAATCTTCCTGAATCCCAAAGGACCTACGTTCGAGCGGAACCGTCTTTTTGCGGGACTCGGCTACCAGATTACGAAACACTGGACCGTTCAGGTGGGTTGGGTAAATCAGACCAATTACAGTCCGGCTTCCTTTGAGCAGGGCGTATTTAAACCCAGTGCCCAGGCCGGAAAAAATAACGTATTTATTGCCTGGACGTATCGACTGAAAAGTCTGGGTTCTTCCGAGAAACTACCTTCTCCAGTAGATTAATCTGCTGATAGTCAAAACAAAAGCCTGATCCTAGGACCAGGCTTTTTCGGTTACATCAAGTTTTGGTTAAGGAAAATCAGTGGTCGCCGAATCGCTTTTCACCCGCTGGAATTCGAACCGCTAGTTTGTTTTGTTTGGGCGGCAACGGGCAGGTAGCGTAAGGCGTAAAAGCACAGGGCGGATTGATGGCCTGATTGAAATCCAGTACCGTCGTCCCATCGGCACTTGGCTGTTCGGCGTATAAGAAGCGACCCGCTCCGTACGTGTCCTTTTTGTTCGTTTCGTCCCCAAATACGATGAAAAGCTTGTCTTCACCCGTAGCGTCGAGGCGGTAGGTTTTTCCTTCAAGTTCAAACACTAGCGTACCCGCCAGCGGCTGATCGGAGGTTTGACCCAGAACATTCGTAATGGCTACAGTTTTGGGCGTACTGGGTTTTTCCAGACGAGCCGTAACCCGGTATTTTTCGTTGACAGCAAAGCGTTCGATGCCGTGGAAGTTTTTTAACTGTTCGCTTTCCAGATCACGCAAGCGAATGCCGTATTGGTCACCGCGTTTGATTACTACCCATTTTAAGGACTCGTGTTGTACGATATTGGGCTTGGTATGGGCAGTAAAAATGGTCTGCGTATCTGTTGCTTTTTGTCCGTCTACCGTCACCACGGCATCGGCAGTTGGCGTAAACTGTACGACATCGTTTTGTAATTTAAAGGTACCCAAATGGGCGGCACCTCCGGGAAATACTACCTTATTATCCGAAGCACTGCCTACCGTATTTGCTCCTTCTTTGAGCCAGAATAAGCCCGCTAGATTCAGCCAGCCATCTTCGCGTTTCAACGAAGCGACGCGTTTCTGATGCCATTCTTCCAGCCGGGTTTTATAAGCCGGATCATCGGAAATGGGGCGGAACGAAGCCAGTAGAAGGCTCGAAGCTACAAAAAGGATAGAGTGATAGGTCATGATTATATGGAGTTAGCATGAGAAAGACGAAGCGAACGGCAGCAAAAGTAATAAATTATATTAAATCTAGTGATTTAGTAGGGTAATATTTTAAATGGATTGGCTCTGGCAGCCAATCCGGTATTGCCTATTACTAGAGTCTAGGTCTTCCGTTTCTTTTTCCGAGCCGAAGGAAAGAGTACGTTATTCAAAATCAGTCGATAACCCGGTGAATTGGGGTGTAAGTTCAAATCGGTAGGAGTCCGATGAAAACCGCGTTGACCTTCCGGGTCGTGACCGCTATAAAACGTAAACTGACCCCGACCCAGCTCGCCGTAGAGGTAGCGGTACGTAGATTTGCTCTGTCCTAAAACCAGTACACTGGGCTTGACTGTAGCTTTGTTGAACGCACTCGTTTGTCCGAAAAATTCACGAATGGTACTTTCATGATTCTGCACGAGCATGGACGGAATCACATCCCACTTGGCCGAAAAATCGAACAGCGAAAAATACGTATCATCCCCCCAGCCGTACCCCGAAGAAGCGTTGATATTGGAAAAGGACATTCCCGGGTAATCTTCGTCGGAAAGCTCCAGTTCGAAATTATCGAAGGCAATGGTCTTACTGAAATCCAGTTTTCCCTGAGCTTTGGGGTCTACGCCGTCACCGTCGAATACGGAAGGTACAATATCGAGTCCTTCGGCGGCCAGAGCCACATCCAGTGATTCGGTACCCGAGCACATGGCAAACAGATAGCCGCCACCGGCACAGAATTCCTTGATGTTTCGGGCGACTTCCAGCTTCAGTTGCGAGACTTTCGCAAAGTGGTACTTCTCCGCAATCTTCTTCTGAGCCAGCATATCGTCTGCACTCATACGGCGGCGATTTCGGCCAAATTGTCCCGTAAAGTCTTCGTGGTGCAGGTGTAGCCAG
>NZ_NMPS01000014.1:0-61013 GCF_002261125.1 Siphonobacter sp. BAB-5385
CGTAGTGGTTAAGGCAGGCTGATTCGTCGAAGCATTCCACGTGCCCTTGAACTCCGTGGTTAAGGGACTCGAAAGCGAAGAGAAAAACCGCTTCCACCGTACTCCACCGACGCCGACCAGGGTAGTATTGTTATTATCAGGGGTAGCGTAATCAGAAAAGTCAGGTTTCCAAAATTCGATACGGTTACTTAACCAGGCTTGATAAAACATACCGGGCGTAGGCCCAGTAAACGCCCGTAGTTCGGCATAGGACTGAAACTTGCGGGTTTCCAGCACAAATGGATTACCATCATTGCCAAAAAATGTACCATTGCTGGCGGCAATGGTAGTGTAAGCAGGATTGCTGGGTGCCGCGTTCTTATCAGGAGTAAGTTCAGTGGGCTGAGCCAGCAGACTCAAACTAGAAAGAAAGGCAGCTAAGAAGAGCAGCTTTTTCATTAAATAGAAATTTTAAGGGTAAAAACGAGCGAAGATTTTTCCGGTGAATTGTACGCCAGGAGCTATGTAAAGTTTGAACTGGTATCGTCCGTCCGGTATGGCATAAATTGAACGATCTGGACGCTTATCTGAAGAAACGGCATCGATGACTACGTTTTCGGTTCCCATTCCATGCACGTAGCTTTTACCATTGCTGATATTATTGGCTTCAAAGGTTAGGAACTTTACCCCGCCACCCACTAGCGACGAAGTAAATAGGGTTTTCCAAGCCGCATCGGATTCATATGCGTACTTCCATTCGACTTTACCAGGGGATTCACGAGTCTCAAAAGGGAGAAACAAGCCCGTACTTTGTTTGACAAAATAGACCAGAATCGCATCCCCTTCATTAATGTCAAAACCCAGGTTTTTAAGCGTTAAGAGACCGTTTTCGTAGTCGTACTGGGTTTTCACTAAGGGTTTAGGGAGTTGCCCTTCCGGGAAGTAATTGTAGTAGGTGACAAAGAGGATCTTCCCCCCCTGTAAGTCAACATTGTATTCCATCTGGCCCGGCTCTTCTGCCATGATTACTTCATGATCAGGATCGAGTGATTGGATGGCCGCCTGTCCGGTTTTGGTCCGTTGCTGAATAACTTCCAAAGAATAATCAAGCGTGATTTTATCCTGATCAGTAAGGGGGAAGCCTGCTTTGGTGGGATTAAAGAAGAGTTCGGCTCCGGCCGGAACGTTACTATTTGGTAGAGCTGTAAGCCCACCATCGAAGGAAAAATATGCGTCCGCATCTTTCGTAGCATTGCCAACGTCAAGCCATATACGTTTTGAATTCAGGAATACCCGAACGGGACCAGTAGATGTTCCTGCTAGACCATTTTCAAGGGCGGGTTGTCCGTCCGAGACTACCGGCAAAGCCGTTTCTCTCTGGTTATCTGGCGAAGGAATGATCTTTCCGGTACTATCTAGGAGTTCCTGAATCTCACTGCGACGTGGATATTGTTCAGCCAGGTTTAGCTGAAGCGTGCTACCGTCCTGTGTATGCAGAATAACCTTGCCCTCTTGATCGAGAACAAGGTCTACGATGGCTTTTTTGATCAGCTCATTGACTTTGCGACGAAAGCCAGTCTTGAGCGTATCAAGTTCCTCAATAAGCGATATAATGAACCCCATGTGAGCGTTAGCTGAAGTCGTCGAATCGACATTCTTCCAGTTTTCTTACGTCGTCCGTGGCATTCTCGAAATCTTCGAAAGTCCAGTCGGCGTAATCGCTACACTCGGGCAAAAGAATTGGCGGTTGTGAAGGTACAAACTTTTTCAACAGTTTAAAATCAACCTGCTCAGAAAGAGGTTTGTACTTCATTTCCATCACATACCCCGAAACCCGCTCACCCAGATCATTCGTTACGGTCACATACCCGTAATTCGTTTCCGGAGTCGCCTTACCCCGTAGGGCCTGACGGATGAGCATAAACGTTTTACGCGACAGTCGTTTGCTGAAGTAGACAAATTCGGGAGAGTATTTGGCAATTTGCCCCCGAACCTGCTCTACTGTTACATCGGCCTTTTCGGTAACGGGTTCATATTCGGTCGCACACGCATCCGAAGCGGATAAAGCCGCTACCAAGTCCCCGTTTTGTTTGGCGTATCCGTTTTTCAGAATCTGATCAGGCTTTTTGTACGCAAGACCAATACTCACCAACGGACCATTCGCCAGCAGCATCCGTTTCGGAGTCAGTCGCAGATTGTAGGCCGTTTCAGGTGAAATAATACCTGCTACCGAAGTAAAGCTTTCGTTTCGCTCACTGGAAGCCGGGCTACTGGCAATCGTAATCATCATTTGCGTCTGACCCTCCGGGTTTGGAGTTCCATCGATCCAGTATACGTACTTATTTTCCCAGTTGAGATAGGTACCCACGGGAGCTGAGCGAACCGCCCCGTCGTTTAATACCTTGAACGTACCGCTATTCAAGGGGCTTTGCACTTTCACCAATGCACCGAGCCGAACGTTAGGAAGCTTAGTGACCGTTTTCAGGTAAAATCCGCCGAGGCTTCCGCCCGTGATTTCTGCGAGTACGGACATGGTAGCACCCGTGGGCGGGGTCGTACAAACCACGAACAGTTCATCATCTTCCGAGGTGGAATCCGTGGGGGTTTTCTCGAATTGTACCCGACGAACGGATTCGATGCCGTAACCATCCGCCCGGATGGGTGATAGCAGCTCCAGTTTATTAGGGTTGGCTTGGTAGGGATCGCCTCCGGCCAGCGTGGGCAACGTGTATTCGTGGTCGGTGTTGAACTCATCTAAACCGTTCAGACCTTCGTCAAAATACTTTTGGTACCCGACCTGTACCCGGTTATACAGCAACTCAGCTGCTGTTTCCTCGGAGTAATTTGAACATTCGCCCAGGTCGATGATTTCGACGTCGGCGTAGAACTGTTCACGGGGCAGTAAGCGTATAATCTGATTACCCTCTTCGTCATTTGTGTATTCGAATCCAATCCCGTCCCAGGCTTTACAGGCCGTAAGTAAGGTTTTTAGCGTAACTTCCACGCCGTGCTTATCCGGTTCGAATTGCCGAATCTGGAAACCGTTCGTGATCATCCGGTTGGCCCCGCAGCCGGCAACGGGTTGTTCAGATGAGGCAAAGGAGTAGTAAGGAGCCTCCAGTACCTTCGTTTGCCCGGTGATTTGGGTTAGGGTCCGCTCAATCGCATCTTTTAGCCAAACGGCCCGGCAAAGGCTTCCATCTGAATACGTTGAAGCAATTACCTCTACAGCTGATTTATCGCAACGAACCTTTACGGTCGTAGAGGCCAGCTCGTTCGCATTGTGCTCGAAATGCAGGATACCGTACAGGTAAGCCCGCCACCCGGCCTTCATGTGAACAATTTCGTCAATAGCTCCCTGCAGGCGAATACCCGTGACGCTGGTGCCGCCGCCGCCGCCACTTTGCCGGGTACCGATCCGGAGGAACTTCGTGGGTGAAGCCCCCCGCGGCGATTCCGTATCGAGTACTAGAAAAGCGTCCAAAAACCACGAAGTAATTTTCTTAGCACCAATCGATACTGCCCGTTTTTTGATTGAAAAATCAACCGTAAAGTCCAGGCTGATTTTGAACCGGTAGTCACCCTCGCTTTCGAACTTGAAAAGATACTCGTCAAAGTGCACCGGGCCTTCGGAATCGGATATGCCGAAGGGCTTACCCCCTACAGCCTCCTTGATTTCCGAAACGGAAGGCTCGGAGGTATCGAAAGAAATCCAGACATGCCCGTTGGTATCGCCCTGAAAGGTTTGCTCAGTCAGTTTTTGCGAGGTCACGACCGCTGAGAACTTTTGCTGTATGACTTTCCCGTGCAATGGCAAGTCATACACGGGCATCGGATCGATCGCCACCCCATCCAAGGTTTTCGCCTCGAAGAGATTGACCGTATTTTCCCAGCGGGCTTTAATTTTCTCGTGCAAGGTATCCCGTTCTATTTCACAAGTTACTATATAGTCCTTCCGAGCACGGGTAGCCAGGTTGAGGCGGTACCGGTATTCAACGACGTGAACGGTTTCACCGGGCGGTACCGTCGTTACTTCCAAAAAAATCTGACCGTCTGGACCATCGACCTTGTACACGTCTTCGATCAATCCCCGTCCAGCTGAACAGGTGAAAGCGAGTTCTGTTTCACCGTCCGTGTAATCGAAGTTGAAGCCGTGCCAATCTGTGTCGCGTTTCGCAGTCAGCTCTAACTCTTGCCAGTGAGCGGGTTCGTCGATATACACAATGTCATCGTTGTGTAACAAACGGAAGTATACCGGCAATTCCTCCCGAAGTGCCGGTATTTCAACGGTAGTGCCGTTATCAGCGTAGATTGAATCGGTCATTCAAATATCTGGTTCGGGTGTTTTTGCGGCGGATAAAGCGTTGTACCCCTCGCTCATCGAAGTGCGTTTCATGAATCGGCAGGTCTGCGATTTGCTCACCCACGGCCGCACCAATCGCACGTTCATCAATACGCGTAGAACTCTGCTGCTGGACGTAGATCGCTTCTCCAAGGCGGGCCTGATGAAGTCTACCCGCCATCGACCCGTTGACCTGGGCATCGTGTAGGATTCGTTGGGTTTCCGCTGCGGTGTAGATCGTATCCCCCCGGTTTAGGTGGGCAACGGTTGGACGGTCGTAGTAGAAGTACTTGCCCTGGGACTTGCGAAGCTCCGGACCTTTTTCGCCGACGAGGGCCGGACCTTCCGGAGCATTTTTCGTACCTACTGCGTACGCGGGTAGCGGTTTTGCCAGTACCAACGCCGCTTGGATGGCTCCCTGAGCAATCGCGTACCCGGCGAAAGGTTGACCGCCCGTAATCGGAAACTGGGCGATGGCCTTTGATACGGCGATGGCGGTATTGGCTACAATCTGGAGCAACGCAGCGGCCCGGTCCGCTCGGGCCTGTTTCATCCGAATTTCAGATTGTTGCTTAGAAAACTCCTCCTCAATACGCTTCTGAGCGTCTTTGTTGTCACCTGCCAGTTCCAACTCCCGCGATTTCTGTTTGTCCAGGTTAGCCAGATCCCGATCGCGATACGCATTATTGATTTCGAAAATGGCACTACCGAACTCCGCGGCGAGTTGAATCCCCTGCTCCAAAGATTCCTGACGTCTACGGGCCTCCTCTTCGATCAGATGTTTCTTGTACTCGTACTCATCTCGTGCCAGTTTTGCCCGATCGTTTTTGCCAGCTAATTCCCACTGATAAACTTGCTTGAGGTGGCTTTGAAGTTCATTCCGCTCCGCTTCTTTTAGGAAAATGTAGGAATCGAGCTCCCGGTTAAGTTGGCCTGATTCCTGCTGATATTCCATGTAGGTCGTCGCCTGTTGCTCCGACCGTTTGGAAAGCCGATTCGACAAACCGCCCCCGGGCAGAATCGTCGTTTTCGCGTTTTCTTCAAACGTCTTGTAATCGCCGAGAAGATCCTTCTGAATTTTCCGCACGGCGGCCAGAAACCCGCCGCTTTGGATGAATTTGCGAAACTTCTCCCCGTCCTTCAGAGCCTGCCCCAGTACGGTATCAGTATCGTACTGCATGGGTTTTAACCAGGGTATTTTGTTACGAAACGTCTCCTCGATTTTCTTCAGTAGGGATTTGGCCTTCTGATTTCCTTTCGTTAGCTCCGCTTCAATACCCGGAATGCTTTTCTTCAGGCGTTCCCGGAGCGATTCCAGCAGGTCGTCATTGTCCGCACCGAGAATGTTCTTCTGTAGCTCCTCCTGAGCATCTTTTACGTACCCTTCGATGAGTTTGAACTGATCCCGGATTTCCTTCTGACGGGCGGCGGCGGCTTTCTTACCGGAGTTGTCCGTTTTTTTACCGTACAGTAACTCATTAAGCTCCGTTTTTAACGACGAAAGGTTGAGCCGGGCCACGTCGCCTTTGGAAAGGGTATTATACAGTTGTAATACCTCTTCCCGTGCTCCCCTTAAGGCTTTAGCTTGGTCTTTGGTGAGTTCAGCCTTGCCGTTTTTGCCAATAAGAGCATTAGGAATGGCGTCGATCTGGTCACGAATGGAGGATACCAGTTTATCCGGTGTCGTTTTATCCAGGGGCTTGCCAAGGGCCGGAATCTTGCTGAGCATTTCCTTATGTATCCGGTTGGCTTTAATCAGACCATTCGAGTATGAATCCAAGGTAGACTTTGCCTCAGCCAAATCCTTTCGAGCCTTATTGATATTCTCGCTCCAAATCCGGTACGACTTCCCACCATCATTCCAGGTATCCTTATACCCCTTCTGGAGCTTGTCAACCGTTTTCTGCAAATCCGCAACTCTGGTTCGTTGAACCTCAATCGCACGGGTTTGGGTTTTGATAAACTTTTCCTGATCCTGGGCTGAGGAGCCGGCAAAGTCCGTAACGCGTTGCTCCCGGGCTTCCCTACTGGCCAGTTGCTGATAGGAAGTGTTAGCCAGACCAAACGTATTGAAGGTCATCATATCGACCGTAGCCCGCCCAGCCATTTCAAGAATGCCCTTGGTTCCCCCGTATTTGTTAGCCAGCCGGAAAACCTCGAAAGTTTTAGCGATGTTACCATTCAGCACGGCGAAGAAATTACTGACAGCCCCGGTTTTGTTGAACTCCGCTAGAAAGAGTTGAAAATTAGTCTTCACTACCTGCCAGGATCCGGAGATAGTTTTCAAGTTCTCCTGAGCCTTGTTTCCGGTGATCTTCTCCAGCTCGGCCGCAACCTTGGGTAGTACGTCCTCAGCCAGCAGCTCCCCGTTCTCCATCATCTTCATCAGTTCCCGCTGAGAAACACCCATAGCATCCGCGAAAGTCTTCATGGCCCCAGGCATGGCATCACCTAACTGACCTTTCAGCTCTTCGGCCTGGATGGTACCCTTACTCATCATGTCTCCCAAAGCCTTCATGGCCCGGGAGAGCTCCTCGGCACTGGCTCCGTTGGCAGCAAAGTTGGCAGTGAAGGCCGTGAACACGCGTCGAGCCTTATCACCTTCGATGGCTGTTCCCCGCGTGGCTCCGGTGAATTTGCGAATCGCATCGGTCGTTTCGTTCAGGTTTACCCCGTACGACTTAGCTAATTGACGGGCCGTAGAAAGGTTTTTATTCAGCTCAACCGTGGATGATGAAGCATTTTTAAGGGCAACTTCCTGCCGGTGCATGGTATCGATTATCTCGATACCGCCCGCAATACCTCTGATAACTGCATCGACAGAAAGATATCCAGCCGCTGCCCCAACGAGCTGACTGCGAATACCTTCCAGGGCGGATTTGTAATTCCCTACGTTACGCGTATGAACGCCCATTGTGGCGTCCATTGCTTTCAGAGCTTTATCGTTCTTCTGAATTTGCTCCTGAAGTAGTACCGCCTGTCGGTTATTGAGATTAATCGCACCGGTAGCGGCATTGAACGCGTCGGGAAGGTTCCGAAGGTTCTTGCGGAGTTCGTTGGTTTGTTGGGAAAGCTTGGTGTAACTGCGATCAGCAGAATCGAGCTGCGTTTTCGCCGCTTTGAGAACCGTGCTTTGCAGGGTGATGGCTCCGGCCGTAGCTTTAACTTGGTCAGCTATACGTTTCTGATCACTGGCAAAGTTTTCACTCTTCGGGTCGAGTTGGTTATACTGCTTTTCCAACTCCTTCATCACGCCTTTGAGCTGGTCGATACTATGCTTATTGGCATTGTACGTACTGGTCAGCAATTCGGCGTACTGGGAGTTTTGCTTGATTCTCGTACCAGTACGATCCAGTTCACTACCTAGCTCTTTTAGCTTTGTGACGGAATCACCGGGCATGACGTCGAGACCACGAAGGGCGTTCGTGGTCTGAATGGCGTTCTTTCGTAGCTGATCGTTTGAATTCTTAAGACGATCGAGCCACTTTTCTTGCGACTGACCAAAACGGTCTAACAGTCGCTCCAGACTATTGAGCTGTTTTTCGTAACCAGGGAAATCAAAGAAATCCCCGTGGTTCAAAATGGACATATTCGCCTAAAGGATTTTAGGCGGGCAAGTGTTGGCAGACGTGAAGTTAAGGATTATTTCTTATCGGAACTCAGGGCGATTCCTTCGGGTAAGTCATTCAGGGAGATAGCGGCCAGTAGCGGCTCGGAAAGTTCTCTGTAATCTTCGGGGCTAATCTCCCCGGCATTGTACATTTCTTCGATCTGACGCAAATGATCGGCCATTTGTGTCTTGATAATCTCACGCTTTGCCATGGCATTGAGTTCAATGCTACGGTTGATAATTTCCTGATTGCTCCGAACGATTTCCTCGTTGGAAGGAGCCTTTTTCTTCAGGTAAATGGCAAAGAGAACAAAGGCGACGAATACTCCTAATGCAAAGGCTGTGAACATGCCCCGAAGATACAAAAAATTAGCAGTAATTCAGAGCCGTAAAGTCATCATCGTACACTTCACATTCAGAATTTACATAAGTGGTAGTCAGGCTGGTATTCAGTTTCAAACCGGACTTGAAACTAACCCGTTTGCCAGCGATGTAAAGTTCATCACATTCCAGCATAACAGCCAACGCCCGACAGTTATCGGGTTCGGTTTCCAGAAAATTAATCTTGTAAAACCAACGGGGAAAACTCTTGAAATTACGCGTACGGCCCGTAGTAGCTTCCCGGTACACCTCCTTGTCGTGTTCGGGTTGCTGATCGGTCAGGTTACACTTCAACCGAAAGGCCTGCCGATAATCGACAGGCAAGTATGGCCAGTAGAAATCAAGCAATTTGTTTGGGCTCTTGAAGGAAAATACCCGACTGTAGCGTTCGGCGTCGGCCGTAGCCATAACCTCGACTACATTACTGTACAAATTCCCGGATTTGATACGGTAAACGCCCGGCTTAACATTGCCCGAAAGGGAAAAAGAGCCATACCCGTGCTTACCCGCCAAAAACGTTATTTCTGAAAGTGTGTGATTAACTCCGCTTACTTCCACCCCTGCCCCATTGAGAAGTTTCCAATCACCTGTAGGCATGGTTGCCGCGTTTACATAGTAGGAGTACGTTTCGCCCGGGATAAGTACGACTAACGCGGGTCCTTCCTTGGACTTACCATCCCCAATGAACGGGCGAGGCAAAAGACCGCTTTCGGTACCTGGTTGATTGAACCAGCGGAGAAAATTATTCTGATTTAGCATGAGGCTTGCGTTGTTCGAATTGTTGGATTCGGGCGTAAAACTCGAAAATGCTCAGTTCCTTGGGTTCTTTACACCCGGACTCTTCCAAGGCGGCACAGGTACGAGCAAATGACTTTTCCAGATCAATGATGAAGTTATCCGGATTGCGAGGGTCGAAGCTTGGCGGTTCGGTCAGTTCAGAATAAGCCAGCATAGCCGCTTTGTGCCGCTTTTCGTTATCGGGCGAAGGGTCGGCATAAAACTCGCCCTGACAAATCAGCGAATACCGCAGGGCATCACGGCTGACGGCATCCCCTATTCCGAACCATCCGGGGAAGGCTCGGTCCAGCTCAGTTTGAAGTTTTTTTTTAAATCCGTCGCCAGTTTATCAGCGTCGGCGGCGGTAAACCCCCACTCTGACATCTTATCCCGGAGCTTCATAAGTGTTTCTTCATCCCGCTTGCGAAAGGGCATCCCGTCTACCTCAGCGACTAAGCACAAAAGGGCCATACTGCTCATATCCATTCCTCCCAGGAACTGATATAAGCCGAAATACATATTCCGTAGCTCGGTTTCAACCGCCTCCGGATTGTTTGATGCGAGGTGATTCAAAGCCGAAGCAATGCGATCACCGTAATTGCCCAGATTGTCAACCGTGAAGGCCGCCGCCGCTGCGTACCGTTCGTGAAGCTTGTAGATGGCGATCGGCGTTTCAAAGATCGAGTCGTAGAATGCTACGCTGTGACCGCCCATAGGAATCGTTTTCATAAGCCGCGTTTTAGAATCATGAGAAAAGGGGTTCCGAAAGCGGCTCCGGCCAGAGCTCCAGGCAGGATAAGAAGCGGCGGGATCACAAAAAGCAAAATCAAGCAATTAAGCCAGAAACTCTGACAGTACAGACAGCGAAACACCTGCCAGCCTGTTTGATGATAGGCCCATTCGCTAATCTCCCACTTTCCGGAAACGAATAAAACCCCGACGACTACGAGGCTTACAAAGATGACGTCGTTTAACATGGTTTTTGGTAGTAAACGGTGAGTGATATCCGAAAGCCGCAGTACGGAAACTTCAGCCGTTCGGGTTTGATTGTTTCCAGATCGTACCCGCGAAAGATATCCGCGGCATGATCATCGTAGTATTCATCAATTTTCATGACGAACTCGCAGGCCCGAAGTTGCTCTTCTACCTCATACTTGAGTGTTTCGAGGTAGATATCATCACGCCGGCTCGGGTGATCGAGTTCGTGAAAGTTGACCCAAACGATCAGGCTCAGGTCGCGATTAGCTAGGTATCCACCTGTCGAAAGCAACGCATCGCCGTACCGCTCCGGTCCTTCCGTTCGAAAGAAGGACTGAGCCGCAACAAAGTCGTTCGGAAGAACGCTTCTGTATTCGTTTTGTCCTGCGTATACAGCGGGTTCGGCCTCCGTTTCTTTCAACTTCGAGACGGTAAACGCCCGGCCATAGATGACTTTCAGCCAGGAAAGCATAGATAACCTCAGCTGGAGCTGTAAAATCACGTGTTCCAGGCCAGCCGCCCCGGACGTGTCATTGAGGGTATGAATAATAGCAGGATTCATAAGTGCCGTAACAGGGATTTGAATTGTTTCTGGGCATCAGGCTTCATTCGGTTACAGAGAATGCCTTTGTTGCGATCATTCAGACCAAAGATGTCTACGCTGTATTTGCGGGAAAGCGAAAGCGTTTTCCAGTCAAAGGCCGTGATTTCATTGCCGCCCCTTACCCGCTTCATGTACATGCTATCCTGAAAGTCACCCGTATCCTTAAGCGTAACACGGTCGTAAGGTTGCCCCTTGGCTTTCTTGATAGCAACCGTCACCTGAGTATACGGGGGATTAATGGCTTTTCCCGTATCGAGCTGCCCTACCTTCAGCTGGCGTTTGTTGAGTTCTAGAGCGTACGCAGAATGGCGGTTAACGGCCCAGTCAATCAAACCCTTCATATCGATGGCTTTGAGCGGCCCCATAAAGAACTCTTTGATTTGATCGGCTTTCGTTCCCATGTTACCAGGCTCCTATCTCGATTCCCGTGTTCGCGTCTTTGCAGGGCAGGCAGGTTTCGTTCAAATCTGAAAGATCCAGATTCAAGCTTTTCATGGCCTGTTTAAGAAGCGTATGCGGGTTTTGGGGGTTTTGAAACTCGTACAGATAGTTATAGGCTTTCACCTCAGCTACGTTCCCGGCCTGATTCACTCGGGTAGATGCGGCCATGATTTCGAGCAGGCCTATTGCCCACTGGAGCTGAATAGCTCTGGCGAATACGTTTCTCTGCTGGATTACCCGCTCGGTAACATCGCACACCACGTCGAAAACCAGATTCAGGCCGAAATTGGTATCAGTGTGGTACGTATAACTCTCCTCATCACCCAAAGCATTGGCCGGAGCGGAGATGGCCTTTATTTCCACGTAGGGACTCCACTTGCCGACGATCGTAGCGTAAGCCGGGTTACACCCCCAGCAATTACCCTTACCAATTGTGCGAGCCACGCGAACAGCTCGGGCCTCTTCGGGCAAGTCGTTTTCATCATACCCCACCAGGTACGTTTCACCCATTACATTCTCCGACCAATACGGTAGAGATACCGGCGACGAAAGCGAGTCATAAAAGAACTTGCCTTGATGTTGATAATTGACAGGGATCGATTGCAAAGGTTCATCAGACGTGATTCGGTAAATTTTTATGGGGATAGCACCGTTACCAGAAAACTGTACACCTACGCGGCGAAGGACTACAGCCAGATCCGTTTCTTTAGGCCGAATAAGAAAACCGACAAATCGGCCTTTCTTTTCGATCTGATCAGGCAGGCGGCCATTCTCGTTCAAAAGCATTCCGCTGCTGAGTAGCTCCTTGCCGGCTCCCGCTTCTTTCTTCGTATCGAGGAATGAATTCAGTACCGTTGTAACCGCGTCCCGGTACGTACGGCGAAGAACCTGAGATAGCAGGCTGGTAGGTTTCCACCATGTAACATCGCTAACCGGGTGATCCTGATTGTTGTCCTGCAGGCTGGTGTAAAGCTTATCGCCCGACTTGACAATGGTACCCTTTGCAAAGGTCGTTTGAAGGTCATAGGCCGTGAATGCGATAAAATTCTGCGGGCCATCTGCTAGCGTAGCAAGGAGATTGCCGGAATTAATCAACGCGTGAACCCCATTAACCAGTAATCCAGACTCGGAAGCCTGGATATCGGTGTCGATGAAATCCTCCTTATCAAAGCTGGATCGGTATCCCACCAGCCCGGCCAATTCTGAAAATATACGTTCGCTTAAAATCATTGCCGTTTGAAAGAAATAGCCCCGCCCGTTTGCTGGGCGGGGCTACGATGTTCAGGGGTGAGAGTAACCTATGCCGCCTGTGAAGCCGTCGATGGGGCTTTCACGTTTACCTTAATCGTTTCGGACTTTCCAGCCTCAGACGAGTAAGATTTTACGAATGCCGTGTCTTTGAAAAAGTCCATCTGCATGGCGTACGAACGTTCAAGGCCAGGGATGGTAGACTCATTCGGGCCCATCGTCACCAATACCCCCCATAGTGCTCCATACGGATCTTCCCAAGTGGTGTATTTGTAGGTACCATCCCAGCTACCTTTTCCGTCATATCCACCGTTCGAGCGGCAGTCGTATTCGATCCAATCCAGCACACCGTAACTACCTTTACCGAACATGTAATGCGATTCTAAGGTATTGGCCGGAACGGTGATATGCGGAGAATAACCGAAATCGTACTGACTTGAAAGCAGTTTTTCAAGGTTCTGCTGGTTAGCTGAACCCATCGTGCTCATGTACGTACGCATGGCCATAGCGTCGTAATTGGCTACATCGTGGAATGGCCCTTGAAGTTCATTTTTCATGAACAGTGTAGGCATGTAGATGTACAGCTTATCTTGAGGGATTTCGTAAGCTCCACCCGCAATCGTTACACCCGCCAAAGTCGTAGTGGCCAGAGCCGTAGTCTTTGAAGCGTTCAGGTAATCCGTAGCCATCTTGTCAAAAGACTCTTTACCAGCTACCAAATTGTTTTGGTACACGGCACGCAAACCATTTTGGATTTGGTGAGCAATGTATTCCGCTTCGCTGATGTAGTTGCCCTGGTGAACCGCTTCGCGAGTTTTTACCGTGAAACCACGCGTAAACCAGTTCAGTGTCACCAGGTCAGATTCGGGTTCATCCCCTGGTAAATTAAGCCCCCGCTGGTTATGAACCGTTGCGTTATAGCGTTTCAATACGGGAATAGTAACCTGACGTTCTTGGGAGGTACGTGCCTTCTCCAATGCAGTCTTGGTTACTAACTGGTTTGTTCCTTCCCGTAACGCCATATACGAACCCATAAGCGAGTTCCGATTTTCAAACTCGGTGAATTTGTCTTTGGCCATGATGACGGCCTTGTCAAAAACGGTTGCAGCTATACCTGCCATTTTCTGAAGAATTTAGCGTGAAACAATGTTACACCGCTCGGGACAAAGGTTTGTTAGCTGCTGAAAGCCCGGTTCTGGCTGAGGGAACCGGGCCTAGTGTTTACTGCTGTTCGGTCGTATCGTAGGTCTTCATAACCTCCACGTACTTGTCAGAACCGCGGGCATGACCATCTTTATTCAGCTGGTCACGGGCCTGATCTTGCGTCAAACCCGCGTACTTATTCGCTTCTCCACTGTTGCCGTTGTTACCACCCGTTCCAGTACCCTGCTGCTGTTGCTTTTCAGGAGCCAGGAAGGTTTTGTAACGCTCCTTGATGATATCGGTAGGATTGAGAGCCTTACCGTCCTTCAAAAGAGCGGTTTCACCTTCGAAGAATACGGTACCACGTTCGGCATCGGGTTTTGCCTCCAACTCACTCGTGAATACTGCTCGGAGAGCCTTACGTTGGTGATTTACGTAAGCGTTCTTTTCCTCGTCCGTTTTCAGATGGGGAGGAATGAAAATATTCACGTTTTGAACGGCCCCGTCGATAAGGCCGTTCACCTCTTTTTTGTAGGCTTCGGCGTCCTTCGTCTTCAGCTCACTTTTCAACGTATTGAGTTCGGTACGAAGCTGAGTGAGTTCTGACTTATCAGTTGCTGATGATGACGCACTGGTTTTTAATGCAGTGAATTCCTCCGCCGCCCAGTCAAGCCCTTTTTTGCCTTCGGGTTTCTGCTTTCCAGTCAGTTCGACCATTTTAGTTTCCCAGGCATTGTGGGCATCGCGAGTCGCTTCGCTTTTGGCGGCGGTAATTGCCTGATCAATATCCGATTGTTTTTTAACGACACTACCGGCACTGGTCAGAGCGGCAATTACTTCGGGTTCGATTCCTTTGAGGAGTTCGGATTTCAATGCGGCATCGCTGTCGATAGCGGTCCGGATTTCTGCAAAAGTTAAACTCATTGTGTTGGCTGATAATTGGTTTTAAGGGGAAATCAGCCGAGTTGCCCCGGCTGATTTAATTAATTAGGCTTTAGGACCTGCTAAGGTTTGAGCCTCTTTCTGGGCTCGCTTAACAGCTTCTTTTGCGGCCTCCTCAGTCTTTTTCGCGTCTTCGTTGACGATAGCTTCTTTGGATTTCAAATCCGCCTGAGACTGTTTAAGTTGTTCCTTCGTGTCGGCCAGTTGCTGACGAAGGTCTTCCAGCTCCTGTTCCTTTTTCTCCGCGATTTCCTGTTTTTTCAGGTCTAGTTCAGAAGGAACGTCGGCCCCCTTGCTAGGCTCATGGAGGACCGTTACCTGAAAATTCAAGGAGCGGTGGGAAATAACCCCATCCTTTTCGACAAAGGTGTCTTCAAACTCTTCCGGCGTGTAGCACTGCACTTCCGCAATACCTTTGGCCGCTACGGTAACGTTCTGACCCTCCATCTTACGGGTTACGGTCTGCCGTACCCAGAAACACTTCTTATCGAAGTTATTAGGCAGTTTGTGGAGTTTCTCGCTGTCTTTGTTCCCAAAGTTTTCTTCTTGCTTCGACATAATTGTAAAGTTCAGTTTCGATGGTTTCGAGCTTCTTTGCTATGTTTCCGTTTGACCCGAAGCTCACTAGGTCACCGTTGTCGCGTTCGAATTGCCCCACGTAACGCGGAAAATTGGCTTTCAACTCATAATCCACGGTGCCTTGCGGAACGCTTTGCAAAGGCACGTCAGGGTAAGGTTCAAGCAGCTCAAGGAAGGTGAGACGCTGTAATTCGTGATCATTGTTCCGGGCTAGCAGATGTACGACGCGTCTGCGAAGTACTTCCAGCAGGAACATAGGCAGGCCTTTTGAACGGGCATCCTGATACGCCGTTAACGCGTCCTGAAGGGTTTCAAGGTAGAATTCACGGCCATAGTTTACGGTGACCTTAACAAACTCAACCCCGTAGCGTAAGCGGCCAATTGTTTCCAGAATCCAGCGGTGCGTACGCTCCAGGTGTTCGGCCCAATAGATCAGTTTGTTGATACGGGCTTCGAACTGGCTTTGCACCTGGTCTTCGTTCAGGGCCTTGGTTTTATCCGGCTCCTGATCGTACCCCGTCAAAAAGTGAAACAACTCCTTTTTCAAAGAGTCGACCTTTTCGGTAATGTAGTCCAGCGTATCTCTCGGAAGCGTTACAAACCCGGCTGGAGTAGGAAGGGGATGCTCACCGGCACCGGGTTGGTTGATCTTAAACGCGGTACCAGGCCCAGCAAAACTATTCTGACAATCATTCGGGCACTTTTTAGACTTCGGCTGATTGTTGTCATCGATCCAAGCAATGGTACCGCCCATACAAGCCCCATCATTGTCTCTGTAAGTACATTTTTCCTTCAGGTACCACAGATAAGGATATGCGGCGTGCAGGTCTACGTCTTCCTTGAAAACATCGGCCATCACCAACCGATCCATGTCCGCTAGGGCATCGTAAAGTGGGGAGAGGCGGCGGATTCCTGCATCCCCGAATTGATCGTGCCAAATGAAGCTTACCGGGCAGTAACCCAGTGAATGTTCTACCTCACGTAATAGCGTATACGTTTCCTTACCTTCGCCGTTCTTCTCTTTCGAGAATATACGGAAGTACCCTTCATCAAAAGCCGCGAACCTGTCCTTAGCAATGCTGAAAATGCAGTACTCGATGCTTTTGTCAGCATTTAAACCAAGGTCAAAAACGTTGGCAATGGGCAGTAAGTAAGCGTACGGTTCCGGATACTCACCAAACATCTGTGTTTCGGGTAAGTCAACGACTACCAGCGAATTGCAACGTTCAAAAATCGCGTTGAAGACATCTTCCCTTACGAACGTTTCGATCTTCTTACTTCGAACGTATTCCCGGAAGTCTTC
Organism: Siphonobacter sp. BAB-5385; assembly: GCF_002261125.1. Lineage (NCBI taxonomy): Bacteria > Pseudomonadati > Bacteroidota > Cytophagia > Cytophagales > Cytophagaceae > Siphonobacter > Siphonobacter sp. BAB-5385. The sequence goes on from NZ_NMPS01000014.1 coordinate 16,328, forward strand.
GTCGGTTTCGGGCGTAGTAAACTCCCAGCCAATAAATCGGTCCTGAGCCTCAAAAACCCGGTTCAAATCATCCGAGGCACGGCTGATCTGACGACGGGTAGGAAGGGGAAACTGTAAAAGCTTGAAGAAAGCGGCTCGTTTACGCTTTTGGGTTAGAATACCTTCAACGAGGCTTTTGAACTTAGGAGCATAAGACCCAGCCTCTTCAATGTTAGAGGCTGGGCGTGCATGAAATACGGTTCGCTCGTCATCACTCCCCGCTAGAAGAATCGCCGTTCTGTTCCTCGGCTTCTCCAGATACGTTTGCAGTTCTTGTGCTGAGCGTCTCACCGTCAAAATGAAGTTTCGATTTCTTGGGTAGCGACCAACCGCTTAGCCCAGTAATTGTTTGATACCGTAGGATAGCCTGTGCGTGATCGTGGCTAAACTCCTGCTCCTCCCCCTCGGGGTCTAAAGCAAGCTTTACCCCGCCCTTTGCCATTACGCATTGATGAGAGCGTTCAGGGAAAAGTTAGCCTTATGGAAGGTTAAGCCCTTTGACCACAACGCAGGAAAGTTGAACCGCAGCGGATAGTTAACGGCCTTCCCACGACCACCTAAGGTTGGATCACTGATAGTGACATTGTACACGGGAATAGGCTTACCGCCGATAGATCCAATTTTATCCCCTTCACAGAAGAGATAAGTTCCCAGGCGAGTAGGTCCGGAAAGGGCAATTGATGCTCCTGTTAGCGAACGGAGAGCATCAATCTGAGCGGATGAAGCTCCCATGATCTGGAACAGGCCCGAGCTGAATCCGTAGGACTCAACCACTGGAAGGCCCATTGCCGTTGTTCCGTCATTACCACCCGTTTGGTTAGGCTCACCTGGAGTGATCGGGTCGCCCGCGTCCGACAGGAAAGGGGTTAGTACGATCTTCTTGGCATCCGCAGCAGTTAGAGCCGCCGTCCAAGCCGCTTCGGTAATGATGTTTGCTTCGGTAAAATCACTACCCGAAAGCAACTGGTAACCCATTCGCATAACCTTACCAGGAATGACTTCGCAAGCGTTGGCTGGTACAGATTTGAGGGCAGCTAATCCGGGGCAATCGATTAAAGATGACATGCCAGCTATGGTTAGAAAAGTGAAAATGCGACGTTGGTAGGCTGGCTGCTGAAAAGAAGCGTTGACAGAACAATTTTCCCGGAGTTTCGGGCAGACGTCGCTACCCGCCCTATGCCCCAGTGTTCAGCCAACCTTTTGCCCGCGTGAGCGTGCAGAGGACAAAAGTAAAAAATTGGACATTATTTCCAATATCCACCCAAAAAAATTTATGCTTGCGTTGCTCCACCCTGTAAAACCCGTTTCCGGTACATGCTGGTGTAGCGAATTGCGTCCAAAAGGTGATTGTATTTATCGACCGGGGTTTTCGTTACGTATTCGCCCTGAGTTACGTAAACGTACTTATCCAGTTCATAACCAATGTGGAGGGATTCTTCCGTGTAGTAGTTATCCAAATCGTTCACGTCCGAAATCCCGGTTTCGATACTGCCCTGAAACTTAGGCACCCCCACGATGTTAAAGCCGTAATCATCTCGCAATTCTTTGATCTTATCCGGACGGGCCGAATCAGCAACAATCAACTCGCTGGTGATTCCAATAGCTCGCATACGTTCGGCCAATTGAGGCGTAGTCAGCTCAGGATCGTAAATGTGCTCTTTATGATGAGCCCGGTTCCCCCAGAAACGGGATTGAACTAATGCCATCGGGTTATCTGTATTCCACCCAAAGTCAAGCCCGTAGATTTCGACCTGGTACATATCCATGAGCCGGGGAACAGTAGGCCATTTCGGGTAGATTGCCGTTTGTTCGTTACGCCCAGGGTTCTGTTGGTATACGGCTAGGAAAGACGTCTTAGAATTGCTTTCGGTTTCTTTGAGCTTTTCTAGCGAGTGCTTTTTCGGGTAAAGCGGCTCCCCTACTTCACGCTTATCATACTCCCGGATGTCCTCAGTCTTAACAGCTGGGAAAATAATCCACTCCCAGTTCTTCTCTTTTTTCATTAGCATACCGGGCAAGTCGTTCTCGGCCCAGCGGGTATTCACGAGTAGTACCTGGGAGTCGTTATGCAGACGGGCTTTGGCTACTTCGTTCCACCATTCCCAATTTCCGGAAAGGACTGCATCCGAACGGGCCTCGTCTGAGCCCTTAATTAAGTCGTCAATGATCAGGATATCCACCGGGTTCCCGGTAATGCCCCCACCGCGGGGAATGGTGCGAATAACGCCTTTGTGGCCGACGATTGATAGAGTCTTCGTGTTCTTCTCCTCTGCTGAGTCCATCCGTCGCCCGGTTGCCAGCAAATTACCGTACACGGCCCGGTAAGGCTTGGAGAGCATTACATTTTGTATGTAGCGGTTGAATTGGGTTACCAGGTCTTTTCCGTACGCGGTAAGCAGAATATTCAAATTAGGATTTAGCCCAACCAAGTGAGGAGGAAAATGGCGGGTGGATAATTCAGACTTCCCATGCTGGGGGGGCATTAACACACCCAATCGCTTGATCTTACCTTCAGCAAACAACTGCAAGCGGCTGGCGATGTAAACGTGAAAATCCTCAGGTACGTACCGAGGATTCATGTCCATTACGAAACGTAGGTAGTCTTTCGACCACTGACGTCGCTTCAATTCCGCTAAAACCCTATTCGGGTCAATTCCCTTCAACGCCTCCAACTGCCGAGGCGAGAGCTTCGAGCTGCTCATCTGTCAATTTGCTTAGATCAATATTCAGGCCCACTTTCCCGCCCGACTCGTCAATGATTCGTTTCGGGGCATCCACACCCAGCAGGTTCGCTTCCCGCTCCATCAGCTTGGTATACACCATCAAGAACCTAGGATCGCCGTTTGTTTCTTCGATGGTCAGTGACTGCTCACTGTCGGAAGGCAAAACCATGTTCTCACCCGTAGCTTTTCCTTTCGCATCCGTTAGCGGCACTTTCTTACCCTTGGTTTTGGAATGTTTCTTGGTTTTGGCTTCCAAGGACTTTTCCCACCCCTTCATGGACTTTCTCTTCAAGTCCACTATTTCGGCAGCCTGACGAGCCTGCAATTCGGTTACATCGCGGTTTATCTGCTCTTTCCAATCATCCCTGAGTTTGATAATGATCTTACGAATCATCGAACCTGAAAGTCCCAACTCCTTCCCGATTTCTTCCGAGGTCATCCCCATTCGGGCCATCTTTGCGATCTCTGCTTCCCGGGCCAATTTCGTTGTCGCATTCAGTTTATTCGCCATTGCCAGTGTGAATTTTCATGAGGTGTGAGAATCAAACGTCTTTGGCCAGTTGACTGCTGTCTACCTTACCTGCCGCCCGATTGCGTTCCCGCTGCGTATGAATCTTGCGAATGCGGGCGATCTCATCACCAATCGGAAGACACTGCCACATCTGTAAAAGCGTGTAGTAGACCACGCTATACCGGAAAGCGTTCGGTGAGGTTTTGTGAATGGGCGTAACGCCGTGGAGGATCTGTTGCCCGTCGAAAAGCATAACTGTGTTATTGGCACACTCGAAGAAAAGATCAAATTCAGGGCAAGCCAGACCGCCGCCCTGAACATCTTTTTTCAATACCACCATGTTTGAAAGCACATTCTTGACGTTTCCCGCGTCGAAATGATACTTCAAGGGGTTATTTCGATTCACAATCCCGCTAGTAAACGGAGTGTCTTTGATCTTCCAATCCGGACTGATCTTCTCATCAACGAAACCGGCATGCGTATTGAAGATATCGGGGAAGTACTCCTGATAGAGGCGAGAGAGCTCCCTTCCAAAGTCCGCAATGAGTGCATGTTCGGAGGGATGATTATAGGCCATACTCGTAGCTGAGCAGAAGTCCTTCCGGATAACGTTACGGGGATTGTACCCAAAGATGGCTGACTCTGTAACCAGTCCCGTTGTGCGGGTATTCTTCTCATACTTGATTTTCCGTACAGCATGCAGTAAGGCCGCCGTATCAATATCCAGTTTTTTGTAGAGAATGCGAGGGACTCCGTTTTCGGTAACGAGTAGGTCGTGATTGATAAAAGTCGAACAATCCGATTCCAGTGCGGAACGCTTCTTGAACTGGGATAGCTCCAGTGGCTTTCTAAGTAGTTCCAGGGTTTTCATTTCCAAGCGAATTGAGGTACTGCCAGAACTCAGCCCTTACAACGTCCAAAGGCCGGTCATTATCCATAACCAGCCGGGTGATACGCTTACGGGTGCATAAGTCGAAAAGCTTTAAAAGTGAATTGTGATTTTCCGCCCAGGTCTGTTCGTTCCACTTCCCGCCCCGACTCTTGATGCGAAGGCGATTGTTTGCTTTAGAGGTGCGGAGGAAAACCACGTGCAAGTGATGGTACTTCGAGTAAATATCCAGATCCTTGAAGCTTTGAAAATAAACCCCGGTAATGATGAGATTACCAGGGTAGTTTCTTAACCCACTCAGCAGGTCGGCTTTCGAGATGTTCTTTAACGCAACATCGGCCCCATTCCTATCGCCCAACACCTGCCAGCCATTGTTTTGTACGTAAAACCTTCCTTCCTGCCTTCCCTCACCCTGAATGATGCTACTCTTGCCAATACCAAAATTGCCAGTCAGCAAAATGATATTACCTATCTTCATTTCCCTTCTCCCGGTAAAGCTCGATGAGTTTTAAAACGGTTGCACTGTTGTCCTCTTCAATCCCGTACCGCTCGCCTATCTCCGCTAAATCAGCTAAGACTTGCTTATGTTGCTCCACGTCGAAGTACAGGACAATCTGGCGAATAGCACCATTGAGGTAAGAATCGGCCGACTGGCTTAAATCCCCTTTGTCGGTTTCTTTAGCTTCCGGGTGCGGAACCGTTGGTAATTCGATGGCCGCCCAATCAAAAAGCAGGTCCGCTTCCCATCCATCCGTCCGTAACGCTTCAAAATCCCACTCTCCAGCTGAGGCATTGTCCTTAACGATGAACTCCTTTTGCTGGGCCTCGGATAATCCTTCGGCGATAATGATTGGAATTTCCTTCCATCCTGCCTCAATAGCGGCTTTAAAACGCTGATTCCCACCAATAATCATCATTTTTTTGTTCACAACGATAGGGCGAAGGTTCATCATTTCAGGAAACTGGTTCAGTGATTTCACCAGGTGATGAAACGCTACGTCCTTAATAATTCTTGGATTTTCAGGATTTGGATGAACCGTACCGATAGGGACACAAGAAATATTTATGTTTGAAATCATACTCATGAGTGAAACTTTGACAAAATTCTAACGTACATAAATATACGTACAAATTATTTATATGCCAACTTTTACATATTTTCACAAGCCTTGTTTTAGGTTTGCAAAATTGTAGTCTCGAATTCTGATTGACAGAATAGGTGTAGGTACATAAATCTGGCACTTGAAAAAAGAACTTATGGAAAATTTAATTGAAAAAGGTATATATTTTGATAAGCTTCTAATTAGGAACATAGCTCCTTTTAAAGGTGAAAAAGTATTTTCATTTAAGAACGAAAACAATACTTCCTCAAGATGGACTGTAATACTAGGGAATAATAATACTGGAAAAACTACTTTATTAAAAATTTTAGGTGACTGCCAAACAACTTCGAATGAACCTGATGATATTCATACTAAGCCTCGTTTGTCTATAACTAGAATGTTTATTGAAAAAAAATTCAGTACTGAATTTGATAGGTTTATAGATTATACACAAAAAAATAACATCAAAGAATTAAGTTCTACATTTGGCAAGACTATGTATTTACAAGGTTTTAATAATATAGAATTCTCATATAATCTTAATAATCAAAATATAAGTTATGATGAATATATGAATCATGATGATTTACCTTCAATCTATTTAGCAGATGGGTGGGGAGGATTAAGTTACGAGACCGGAATCACTTATGAAGATATTGGAGAATTATTTGTGATAGGATATGGAATAAACCGCAGAATGTCGGAAACCACCATCTCTAATTCAGTGGAAGAAAAGAATAATTTTTATTGTGAATCATTAGGAAATCTATACAATAACAAAAAAAATTTATTAAATGTAGAAGAGTGGCTTATTCAAATTGATTATGCAACAAAATACGATAATGAGAAAGCTAAAAAGCGTTTAGAATTAATTAAAAAGATATTCATTGGAAGTAAGATATTACCTAACATCTCTGACATTAATTTCAAAACTAATGACAAGCTTACTCCATATGTAGAAGTAAAATTAGATTCAGGCTGGGCAGCTTTAAAAGACATTGGCTATGGTTATCAGGCAACTATTGGATGGCTTTTTGATCTTGTAAAAAGGATGCTTGAAAAATATGAAGATTTAGAAAATCCTCTAACAGGCCCAGCTATTGTTCTCATTGATGAAATAGATTTACACTTACATCCAGAGTGGCAAAGAAAACTAATTAAATATCTTTCAGATCTATTTCCTAACACTCAATTTATTGCTACTGCACATAGCCCATTAATAGTTCAATCGGCTGACAAAATTAATCTCATAATTTTAGAGAAAGATGAAGTTGAAAGTAGCATTAATGTTCGCCAAAAATTCGGTAATTTTCAAGGGTGGACTGTTGAAGAAATTTTGAGTGAGATAATGGATCTCGGAGATAAAACCAGGTCTGATGTATTTCTAAAACTTATTGAGGACTTTGAAAAAGCTCTTGATAATGAGTCATACGAAGATGCTAAAATAGCATTTGATAAACTTGACACTATACTCCATCCCACAAGTACTCAAAGGAAACTTTTAAGCATTCAATTATCTTCTATAACACCTTATGATTCGCTTAAAAAATGACCCACCACCCGCTCAACTAGATCTTTCTAAACAAACAGAATTAACAGATCGTTTCCTAACAACAAATACTGATGTTTGGAAAGCTAAGTTTATTACCGAAGCTGTTTATAAGCTATCTTATAACAAATGTTGTTTTACTGAATGTAAATTATTAGAAGAAGGAAAATATCCTGAAGTTGAACATTTTTACCCTAAAAGTTTATATCCCCTTAAAGTCGTAGAATGGGATAACCTATTACCAATTAATGGTGCAGTAAATAAAAAAAGGGTGATCATGATATAGAAATTGAGCCGTTAATTAATCCAAGATTTGATGACCCTAAAGACCACATATATCTTCGCAATTTTCGTCTTTATGGCAAAACGGATAAAGGTAAATCAACAATAGATATTCTTGACTTGAACAATAGAACTCAATGGCAAGAAAAACGATTAGATATAGGCACTAAAATCTGCGATGAACTTTCAAGCATTTTGCAATCATCTAAAGATTATATTGAAATGTCTGTGAAAAATCCACGAAGTAAGACTAAATTAGTTAATAGGATGCTTGCTTTAATGAACACAGGAACTAAGACCCAAGAGTACAGTGCACTTTGCTCTACTGTAATTTTGTACGACTGTCACTATTTAGACATAAAAACAATATTTAATCAAGAAAATTTATGGGATGCTGATTTTCAACAAATGGAACAGGATCTTATTGAATGTTGCCTAGACATAAAAGCTTGATTAGTGAGCCACAACTACTATTATGTGGCTCACTAATATAGTGAAATTATCTCTCAATAAGATTTCCGATTTTGGTAAGGTTTTGTGTGATAAGCTTAACAACCTGCTCATGATAGGCTGAAGGAAGATTATCCCAACCCCGCGCTTGGATCACTTTCAGTGTCTTAAGGTTAATTTCGATGGTTTCGACGGGTTCATCTCCCACACGTGCAGACAGCACTAACGATTCGGGCCTGAGATAATATTCTCTCTCGAAAACACAGTGATTAAGTAATTCCCCTTCGGCCTTAAACTCGTCTATTGATTCCAAAACCTTAATGCTCAAGTCGCCTTCCGAGAAAACCAGACCAAAAAACTGCCCCTTTTCTTCTTGGTATGACTCCTGATTAAAATTCAGTCTTCTTGCATCGTTGAACTCTTCATTCCGGACCTCTACTTGTGCGTACCGGGCTGCACGGGCTCGTTTTCTACGCAAGAGTATATTATGAGACTCTCTGAGGTTCACTGGACACACAAAATGGCTGTTAGTAAGATCCTTGTTGAACTCCTTCAGGAGATTCACGTAATCGATCCACATCGAAGCATCCTTGACAATGTAGCGGTTACGGATGCAAATTTTAATACTATTCCACAGGCCCATTTCGGTATAGTTACGCTGATAGCCACTACCGAAAAGGTGATCCAACAAACTAAATTGACCCGACTTCAAAAGCGTCTCAACCTGAGGGTTGTTCAAAAGGCCCAGAAATAAATCTGATGGAGAAATACCGTGATTCCTGCCATCAAATCCATTTCGTTTCAATGCAGGAATGATTCGCTGACGGGGATAAATTTTCTCCGGACATAGGGAGCTACGAAGCTTATTATTGTGATTGCGAATGTCCCGGAGTTCAAGCTTTTCCGTATTCAGCCAAAGATCAAAATACCAGCTCATAGTCTGAGTAGCGACCGCAAGCATGCAATGTTTCCCTTCCGGGGTAATCCAGTGCTGCATGACTTCCTTGATCGAAAGCTCTATCGGATGTCCTATTTTACCGTACTTTTTTAGGTAAAACGTTCTTACAACTTGAATTCCCTCTACTGTGGTTAGCATGGCATAATAGGAAATATCGGCCTTCGTACGATCCTTAGTCTTGACCTTTTTGAGCTTGCAACCACAGCTGGGGCAGGCTACAGGTGAAAGTATATCGATCAGGAACATTGAATCCTTATGGTTCCAACTTGCTCCACACTCCAGACAGTTAGCCTTGTTTTTTGTAACGAAACCTACTTTTTCAAAGCAGTTCTCAAACCCCCACTTTTGCTGAGTAGGGGTTATGGGCTTTAATTTCTTCGATAAAGCCACAATACGTTTTTCGAATTTCGTAGTTGGTTTCATGGCTTAGAAAAGGGATAATTCGGTAGATACAGGTTTCTTCTGAGCGGCGGTTTCGGCCCGTTTTTTCAACTGGGCCTGCTTTTCGGCAACGGCCTTATCAAACGCGGCCTGCTTCGCCTTTTCCTTCTCCTCTTCCGTCAGCTCTACCACGTGATTGACGACTACCCTGGCATTGATCGGCTTACTTACTTCGATTTTGTCTTCATCGTAGTAGTGCATCGCCATTCCGAAAATCTCATCATCTGTAAAGCCTACACAACCTGATGCTTTCACTTGATTGAGAATGTAGGTGCAACAGTCGTCGATGTTCTTCCCTGGCTTTGCGAAGGCTACCGCGAAAAGAGGATCCTTTTTGGCCTGACTTTCCAGGAAATTGCGGATGGCAACTTTGAAGGGGTCGGAAACTTTTGCCGTTTCCTTTTTTGTAGAAGCAACTTTAGTGGAACTCATTTTGAACCTCCTTCCGGCAGAACCTGCCCTTTGATTTTTGCATAGGTTCGGTTGAGAAGTTCCCAAACCTTATCGTCTTTGAACCTGAAATGACCCGTACCCCTTTTGAAAACTTTGACCTCGAAGAATCCCCAATCGTACCAGTGATTCGTCATGAAGTTATTGAAGCTAGGTACCTCTTTCCCGGTCATTTTTAGGTACGGAAAGGATACCGGCCAGGGCTTATCGTGTTTGGGGCAACCCTTTTCCTTCCATTCCCGCAAATGTTTCTCATCATCAGCTGTGACCTTTGCCAAATCTGCTGCAGAAAGCGAAGCCCGGCGTATGTTGGGGATATCATCGAAGTTGGTCCCAGTGATAAAACAGAGGGCTTTGACCAGGTCCGTAATTTCCTTGTAGTTCCGCCGATCGGTTTCAATTTCAATCTTACCGGATATCCAATTAACCGACGTCAATCCATTAATGATGAACTTTTTATTAAGCAAATGGCCTTCGTTGGTTTTCCACCCTTCCACCCCGTAGCGGTTTTCGTGGGTGTGTTGAGTGAAGTTATCGACCGCCTCGACGATGGCCTTTTGCATCGTCTGACCCCGTGTGGCGATGATGATTTCAAACATCCGGTAGATGTTCTTAATTGTGAAGGGAAGCTTCTTTTGGGAGTCGATGAACTTATTCAAATCCTTCAAGACCCCTTCCGTCACATACTTTCCTACCTCCAGTTTGGCAAACACATGCTGCCAGGACTGCATCTGTAGACGCTTCAAGAAAAGCTCTTTCGACAGGTCGGTACCGTCTTCGGAGTTTAAACGAATGCTAGCGGAAACACGACCTCCGGACGTACCTACGAGTTCATTCAATTCCCGCCGTACCGTCTCGAATCGATCAAAGCATTTCGCTGCAGCGACGTATCGCTGAACCGTTGCCCGGATTTCATCGTAACGCATCAGGCCGTTTTCCTGCGGCTCCTCATCTGCATCGAGGTAAAACCCTTCAAAATCGGTTGATTCACTGACAACGGGTTTATACAACTTGATCAGGCCGATGTCAATGCCAGTAGTACGGTCAGCTCGGGTAAACACATCGCCCAGATTTGAAGCCATCCCGTAGTTGTCAATCAGCTTTCCTACCTGACCACGGTACATATTGTATGTATTACTGATCGTCTGGTAGTTACACAGGGCGATGATTTCACATCCTTCCGGGGCAATCTCCCAGGCGTGAAGAATATGCCGGTCAGCGTTGCTAAAAGGCGGATTCATGACAATCATGTCGATGTGACTCACGTCTATAGCTTTCACCGTAAAGAAATCCCCTGCGATCACGTCACATTTTAAACTCACCATCCGACGCAGATCAGGATCTTTCTCGCAGGCCAGAACCGCTTCCGCCCCATGCTTTTTCAGATAGCCAACGATGTGACCAACACCAGCGGAAGGTTCGAGGACAATCTTTCCGTGACAGCCTACTTCCATGCTGTCAAAAACGCCCTCGGGAGTAGGGTAATACTCAATATCAAACAGATTCACAGCCCACCCCCTTCCTGTACTAAGTATTCAATCTTGATTTTAACCAGGTGCTCACCCTTCCGTACCGCATTGGGTAACTGTTCCCGGCGTAGTAAGGCTTCGGCCTGGGTGGTCCCGATCGTATCGAGCAGAACGGTTTGCCCTTTCGGGTGAGTGGCGTCCGTAACCACGGCCCACCCCTCAGCTGAGTGCGTTTTCATTGCTCACCCCCTTCCACTTCTACGGCCATGAAGCGAACCACTCCATCCGGGCCGACTGATACCGGCATATCGTATTTGATGAAAAGACTATTCATATCCAGCCAGAACATACCGTGTTTAGCTTCATGGGTATAATCCAGCGAAAGGCACGTAGTCAGCAGATTATGGAACATTTTCAGGATTTCTTCCTGCTGATCCATCGCCCGTAGGCGGCTTTGCTCATCATCTGGAACATCCCCCCAGGCTACTTTATCCAAGTGACCTTTCAAGGCTTCCTGCAGGCGAACAGAGAAGTTGCGAACAGTTTGACTGAACAAAGACGTATCCTTCAGTTCGTCCATTTTCTCGATGAGGTACTGCATCGAAGTCGTCGTGGCCAGAGCCAACATTAACTCGTGAAAGTTGAGTTTTTCCGTATACACGGGCTGAGCGACCTGCTTTTTAGGCTTTGGCTTGATAAAATTGGCTTTTCTCATTTCGCACCTCCCTTTCCAAAACCGTTGGTGAGAACGGTGTAATACGAGCGAATAAGCCACACGCCGCCGAATCCGGTTACGGATTGCAGGGCAAGAACAACTACTGATTTCATAGATTGATTATGTATTAATTGATTAAAAAGGGTACTCTACTTATTCCGCGTCGATGATCATCAGCTGAGTCATTTGACGTTTTGAATCTTTTGGGGAAAGCTTCACCGAGCGGTATTCCCGACTGACGATAATTTGCTGGGAATCGTCTTTAATAATACCAGCCGTCTTTAACGCATCAAGGATCGGCTTACCCGTAGCCACCAGATTATCGTAATCCATTTCAACGCCTGTACTGTACCGGGTGAGAATGATTCTGACTTTACCGGGATGACAGTTCCGCGTCTGGCTAATGGCTGTGTACTGGTAGCGATCGCGGCGTTTTTTGTAGGCGGCCCAGTGTTCCCGCTTCAAACCGCCCTTTCCGTTCAGGCCTGGGACTTTTTCGGGAATGGTGATGGTAGTCGTCATTTGCGTAAATCCCCGATTTTGTCAGGAAATACTAACTGGTTAAACATTTCCCGTAACCGGCTTCTGACCCTAGGCCCGTACATCGTTTCAATCTGATCAGCGTCAAGGTTGGTAGTGATGTGAATACGGCCTTTCAGATCAGGACGATTGTAGGCTTTCTGAATCACCTCAGCCATTACGTTTCGTCGGTTCCCGTAGTTGGAAGAGGTTTCTTCCGTTCCTAGGTCATCGTAACACCACCCGTACTGCGTTTCCCCGTTGAATGGGTTTGGTCTGCCTTTCGCTGGAGTAGCGTACTTTTCCAAAGCCTCAACCCCGTCTTGCGTGTAAGCGTCTGAGATATCCGAGCAGGGAACCAGTAGGAAAGCCGCTGATGGATTCGTACGAACAGCCTTCATGGTGTAGGTCTTTCCGCAACCAATGCCCCCGAAAACGATTAGCCCTTTTTCCAGATCCAACCCGTACCCCTCTGCCCGGTAATCTTTACTGAAATACAAGGCCAGTGCTTTGATGATTTCTTTGTTGGCCTCATTGATCTGAAGCGGGAACCCGCATGCTCTGGCGTTTTGCTGTATCCACCGGAAATACTCTTCAGCGGTAACTTTGGGATAGTGAATGTCCCGAAAACAATACGCTGCGTAATTCTGGCGATTAATCAGAGCGGCTTTTTCCTTTCGGACTTCCTTGCGAACCTCATCCATCGCAGTCAGGTAAGGGAAGTTTTGAAAGAGGTCTTTCTGTTTGGCCTTCACCTTTAGGAAAATAGCCCGGTCTCCCTGATCTAATGTCACGTCCTTCGCTTCGATCGGATTATAACTTCTTATCGAAGCTTTTTGCAGTGGAGGGTGGGACACCGGGGGGCTTGAGCCCTGCGTATTTAGCTCCACCGAATTGTTTTTTTGAATAACCTGCTGAATCGTTTTCATTGCCTTTTCCGTCGATTTGGTCTCGTTTTTTGGGGAGGTAGGTTTTCAGCCAATCCCGAAAATTCGATTTCATGTCATTGTCGTCTTTCCAGCGGGGAACCTGACTTTTCAACCTTTCACCTTCGATGAATTCGTTAAGCACACTGGGAAATTCCGGATAAACGTCGAGTAGGTTGTTTGCCTTGATTCCCCGCATCGCCAACATCTGGCACATGTCGTTAGAACTGATTCCATCGTAAACCTTTTGCCATACTTCCGGCAAAAAGGGGGCCGCCGCAACCGGGGTTTGTGTTTGAATACCTTCCGCATTTTTTGAAAGATCACTTTCTGAAAAATCGCTTTCGCCCTCGCTTTGGTTGGTAGGTTGGTAGGGATGTTTTATTGTTTTATTTAAATGGGTTTCGTTGGCGGTTTCGGGTCCGGTTTCGTCTGCGGTTCTATATGGAACCTCATTCGGCACCGCATTTACACTCTTTGCGGTTCTACCTAATACCGCACCCGGCACCGCAGACCCCACAAAAAACTTAGCTTTAGCATAGTCGCCACGTCCCTCTTTAAGCGTAATAAAACGGTTCTCAACTAACCAACGGCGGCACTCTAGGTAGTTCTTTTTGCCCAAGCGTACCTTACTAATTAAGCGGTCGTATTCAATCTCAACCTCTCTCCACTTGTTACGATTGACGGAATCTAGGACGGCGAAAAACAGACTGGCATGGTCTCCTTTGTACCCTTCCAGGTATGGAGCTTCATCCCAAAAACTGTTGATGATTTCGATATAATTAAACCCCGCCATGCCTTTAATTGCTCACTAACGATTATTGATACACGTCCCCTACTTTTTAAGCATTACGGCATTCTCACCATCCGTAGACGACAATTCACCTGCCTTTTCCAGTTGCCGTTTTACCCGCTCCGGATTAGTCTGAATAAGTTTGGTAAGCACAGCCTCAGCCTCGTAGATGTGGACAGGCCGCTCTTTGAGGAGCTCTGCCGCATTGCGAGCAAAGTCCTCTGAAACCGGATTTATACAATAAATCGCTGAAGGGTTAAAAATGCGTGTAAAGGACGGGTCAGTAGGGGTTTCTGGAACGTCTACCCGAATCATTCCGCCAGAGGCTTCGCTTACTTCTCCAGCGATTTTGGCATGCCCCATGAGTTCGACAACTGCCCAGTAGTTTGGAGTGCTCATACATGATTTGTTTAAAAGTGAAAAAATGGGCGGGTTTGAGTAGGGACATAGTACACGTTTGTAGTACGTACCGCCCTCCGGGGCTTTCAACTAATTGACCAGTATCAAAGCCGTGGGCCAGACGGGTTTCGAACCCGTTACCTGCTAATTATGAGTTAGACGCTCTACCGATTGAGCTACTGGCCCGGAAAAAGAAACACTCCCTATCAGCAGGGCTAAAAGCGAGTGTGTAACTACTCTGAATATTTGAAGCGGGGCCAGCCGCCACCGGCCACCGCTTCAGCAACCCTCCGCCAAGGATTGCTATTTTTTACGAGGCTTACGAGGCCGCTTCGGCTTCTGCTCAGGTTCCTCTTCGTCGAGCGGGTCCGGATCTTCCTCTGGCTGTTCGCCCGGCTTCTCTTCGTTCACGTCTTCGTGGTCAATATCCTCGACAACCCCTGAGTCGTCTTTCGGCTGATCACCGGAGCCTAACAGGTAGGGACCTTTCGAGTCATCGTCGATGGGCTCGTTTTGCATCCGCTGCTGTTCTTCGTAGGCCCGTTGTTCTTCGATGGAAAGCTGCATATCCTTACCCGACAGCCGCTCCGTTTTTATGACCTCACCCGTTTCCTCATCCACCCACTCCCAAATACCCAGTAACAGGCTTTTACGCTTGCGGGCGTAAATCTTACGATGTTCCCACCCATCCTTAATTTGCCGCGACAGGATATTCATATTCGCCGCAAGCCCGTCGATTTTCGACTTATACTGGCTCCCGCTGGCTTTCTTTTCCTCTTCCAGTTCCGATTTTTCGACTGTCTTTTCAGCGAGCGAAATGGCCAGGTTGTTCTTTTCTTCCTGGGAGTAGAAATACTTGATTTCTACGTATTCCTTGAGTTCAGACATGGTGACAAGATTTGATATGTTCGTAAATCCAGATAAAAAACAAGTGGACGTAAGCGTAGGAGAACAAAGCAATGATGAGGTAGGTAGTGACATTCTCCCAATCCAAGCTTTTAAAGAATCCTTTACGCCTGCGGATGAATCGTTTAAGCGTTTTCATTTTCATAGAATTGGGGGAAGAGTTTGTCAAGTTCAGGAAGCTCAGGATTGATCATGTAATGCAAAACCTGATCGGGGACGTGCTCGGCTAGATGTTTTGCCAAGTGTTTCCAGGCCTCACCCCATTCGCGAACCCCTTCAATGGCTTTACGAATCTCTTCCATTTTGTCCGTTAGCCCCCAGGTGTGGTATTCCGCATCGCTGTTTGAACTCAGGGCATCTTCGACCCCTTCAAGGTACTTTAGCTCATTCTCGGTTTTACTTATCGCCCGTTCGATAGAGCGAATGGCCTCGATTACCTTATCTATTTTCCCACATTGCCAGGTGATTGGATCGGGAACGCTGAAAAGCCTTTCGCTCATGGCGACACCCGTGGCGGCTTTGATATCGTCGATCTTCATTACTCCTCCCCTCCTTCGATGTGCATGGCCGGAAGTTCCCGCAGGTACCATTCTGGTACGTCGCCCGAAATGATTCCTAAGTGTCCCTCTTCCGCGAAAGAGTCAAAGCCCGGGAAGTTCTTCGTATCGAGAATGTCCTTAAGGGTTTGCAGGGCCATCCGGTACCGATAGTGACCAGCGGCCAGTACCTCTTCCGGGTAGTAGACAACGATGGGCAGGTACGGCGGGCAGGTTTGCAGGGCGATACAGAAAACCCCAGTGAACTTCCGGCCCGTTACGTTCTGCATAACGTCCAGATACATTGCCTCAGCCATGGGATAATCAAACTTCGCGGCATCGTAGAGAAACTTCTTAACCGACTCAGCCGACGTGGTTTTGAGCGAAATCACCACGTTAGCCCCGATGTTTTCTTCCAGATTGAACGCGTCCGGACGAACCTTCACCTGAATGCCGGTTTCGGGATCAGTACCGTAGAAACTCGTTTCGTACATGGCCCCTTTCATAAGAGCGGGAAGAATGCCACCGCCGTAGGTTTCGTAATGTCGACGGATGAGTTTGGCCTTCAGGAAAGAATCGTTATCGACCGAGATTTTACCCGCCCGTTTCTTCAGCTCCTCGATGTACGCCTTCTTACCATCGATCTTTTTGGTAGTAAGGCCCAACCGCTTTAGAGACTTGCGAGCATAGGAAACCAGCGGCTTACCCTTGGCTTTACCCACTTTGCGGGTTTGCTCTTCCCAGAACGTGATCATTTTGTCGCAACCCTCGATAGAACTCATCGAGGCTTTCGGCTCGACTACCAGCTGATCAAACTTGTCTGGCTCCAGAAAGGCTTGATGAATGAACGTGCCGAGGTCAAACGCTTTCTTTTCGGGCCGTGTCACGGGCTCATTGAGGTAACACCAGTAATGTAGCGGCGTTTTCATCACCTGTTTGAGAGCCGAACTAGAGGTGGATGGTGTAGCCAGGTACGTTTCCATCGGGTCAGCGATGGCCCGGCCATTCATGCAGAGGTTCGCTGGGTCTAATACCAGTGGCTTTTTATTCGCAGTAGTTTTTAAACCAATAATAAAATCGGTAAGGTCGGTAAACTCACCAGCCGCCATGCGGTACGGGTTAAGTTCCTTATTAGAAAGCTCAGCCGTAGCCAGATTATTGAGGATGTCGGAGAAATCAGGAGAAGCATTCATCAGAGTAGTAAGTAATGGCCCCGACTCCTTCCGGCTAGCATAGCCTACCGAAAGAGGGAAATCCTAACCTTTAACTCTCCTTCCATGTCCGTATAAGAAGGAGTCGGGGCCGAATGGCTTAGATATGAACGATCAGTGGCTTGATTGACCAGATGTCAGAAAGATTGGAATTCGTCTTATTGCGACGTTTGCCGAGGTACTTAATTTCGAGCGGCGTTCCCTGTTTTACAAGGCCATTATTGATGGCGTTTTCCAATGCCGCCACTAGTCGTTTGGAGCCGTTACGAACCTGTTTCGCACCATCAGCCGTAGGCTCAATAAAGTGTACACAGGGTAACGGCAGGACATTACCGGGATTTTGCTGATCAGGCACGTAATCAACTTCCTGTTTAAGAAAAACCACCCGCTTTGTTTCACCCTCCTTTTCTGGCGTCCAGTATTCTGAACTTAAATCGAAAGGAAGAGCTGTATGACCTCCAAGGTCAGGCACCTCGCCGCCAAGCAAATCAATTGCTGGAATGGAAATGCCCAGCCCATTGTTCACTGGGGCAAGCCCCGTTTCGGTTTCAACCGTTTCTACTTCTGCAATACCGTCGTTTACTGAATCAGTTTTCATGTGTTTTATGTATTAATTGATTGAGAAAAAATGCGAGAGGGAGTAAGCACCACCACGACCCCGATATGGCAAGGATTCCGGACAAAACCGCAGTACCGAATTTCAGATTGTCATTCATCGAATTCGACGCTTTTGACGGTGGACGTTTTTTAAAAACTCATCAAATCCGGGAGGGTCATTTCTCCGTTTTGGGACGGAAAACCAGAAGTAAAGAACCGCCGCCAAAAGCCCTATGAGCGTGAGAATTTTAGCTAGTTCCATCGGTGGAAGTCGTTATGGGCTTGCAGGTTCATCCAGTCATTCTCGATACCTTTGATAGCCTTTGCTACTTTATCTTCCAGATTGTCGTAGCAATTTTCCAACTGAGCGGAAGCACTAACAACCAGTTCGAACATATCCGAAGGGTCTTCTGTAGCGTTTTGGGCGGTGACAAAGATTTTAATCCAGTCTGCTTCGGTTTGCTGCGGGTGATTTTCATCGGTGAGATACACGAAAAGATTCACGTCAGCCCGGCATAATTTTTCGTCGAGATTAACCGCGAAGCCGCCCACCTCAGCAGTAATTCCTTTTTCCTGCCAGTATTCCCGAAGTCCCTCAGCCCAAGCCTGGGGGGAAACCTGCAAACTATTCAGCAGTTTGGTTCTTACAGTAGAGTTCATACATTTGTGTATTAGTATTAATTGATTATTTTCTCGAAACCCGCTGGCTACTGGTAAGCGGGTTTTTTATTGGTTCACCGCCACGGAGGTAGGCTTGTAATTGCTCCAGCGTATAGCGAATCGTCCCGCCATTCTGTATTCCCTCCAGTTCCCCGCTTTTTCTGAGACTATTGATAGCTCTTGCGTTGGGCTTACCATCATGGGTCAAAAACCGTAGGTACTCTGCCGCCTCTTCTGCCGTGAATACTTTTTGTTGGGGGCTATCCGGGAATGTGGATTTGTACTCCCGAATGGCTTCATGGGCCGCCAGCTTGAGCATATCTTGAAGCTCGTGAGGCTGTAAGACAATGATCTGCGTGTTCATACATTCAGGCGTTAAGAATGGAATCAATTCGCTGTTGGTGAGCCATTTCCGCTTTGCGGTGACGATCCACCAACACTTCAATACTATCAAGCAACCGTTGTTCCTGTTTCAGCGACATCGGCTTACTGCCCCCCAAGACAGAATTGATGTAAGCGGGCGAAGTGGACATTATTTCCGCTAGCTTATTCTGGCCGCCGCAACTCTCTACCTTCAATTTCAGAGCAGTAAGACTTTTCTGATCCATGATTTTCGTTACTTTAGCAGTTAATTAAACCGTTCATCTATTTGTTAATTCAAAGGTTGGAATTTATTTCCAAATCGCAAAGCATTTAAGGAAATTATTTCCAATTTTTTCCCCGAATTATGAATCCATTCGAAAAAACAGGCAAGAGAATTGAAGAGGCACGATTAAAAATGGGTCTTAATAAAGTCCAGTTTTCAACGGTATCCGGCATAGATAACTCACTATTAGGCAAATACGAAAGAGGGACAAAAGAGCCGTCTAAAAATGATTTAAAGAAGATAGCGTCTGTGACTGGCCTGCCGATGGCTTATTTCCTTGAAGAATCGGAAATAAATTCCAATAACGGAATCTCTCACGCTACACCCAGTCAGGTTGCTGCTCAGTTCGGCCCAGGCTACGTACCCTATTATGATATTGAAGCGACGATGGGGAAAGTAGAGATGTTCGAAGATTTTCCGGAGGTACCCACGGGCTACATCTATGCTCCAGAGTTCACCGGTTGCAAAGCATTACGGGCCTGGGGAGATAGCATGTATACCCGCATCATGCCTGGGGCTGTACTCTTCCTTTATTATATGGAAAGTAAAAAGTACATCGACTACGGGCAGATCTATCTGATCGTAGCGGATGGGCTACGGATGGTGAAGTATATTCAGAAGAACGATAATAACGAGCTGGTTACTTTGGTATCTGAAAACAAAACCTATCCCGCTTTCGAGATTGAGAAAAAAGACATTCAGCATCTTTTTCTCGTAAAAGGCTACTGGAATCAGCTCACCAACTAATATCAATGAAATTGGACATTATTTCCATATTAGAAATAATGTCCAAAATTCCGCCTTTATGATAAGACTATTTACTCTGCTTACGTGCATCGTTATTTTTAGCTTCACGGGGCCAGAACCCGAGAAAGGATCTAATACGATTTCAGTAACAACCAATCTTTCCGAAGAGGACAACTACAAAGCAGTTGGTAGGTACTTACAGGGACACGGCTACGAGCTTGCCAAGACCGAGAAGGATTTCGGTATCATCGAAACGAAGGGCAAGCAGGTCAAAACCGGATCGTTCCCTTATTTCCTTTCCATCCATGTTACAGTCGTAAAAAATGTGGTTCAGTTCGTAGGTTACGGATGGGGAAGTGACCCGCGTATGGCCGTGAAGGTAAGTAACAGCAAACGGGCTCCCGAATTTTTTGAAGCATTGAACCAAGCGGCTACGGAGTTTAGCCAAGTGGCAGAAGGTGAAGTGTCTTATTCGACGAAGTAAAGCAAAGAGGGCATTTTTTAGGAATGTTTCTGCAATGTTACAATAAGCCCCTGCCTATGCTCATATAAAGTCTTAATTATTAATGATTTACAGATCAAGTCGCCTTTCCACTCTGCAAAAAGTGCCGTTATTTTGTTGCATTGAACCTAAATCTATCGGCTTGAAATCCATTTACGTTATTCGTCTGATTGCCTTTTGGGCCCTGCTGACTAGCTGCGTTCATTCCGCTTTTTCCCAGAACTGTCCGGCTCCCGCCTTTCAGCCTTCCACGCAAAATGGAGTTATCAACTGGCAGCAATTCCCGGATTTCACCTTGCCTTTCACGCTGATTTATAGTGGACCGCGGTTAAACGATACCCAACAAACGCCCTTGCGAAAAGGGTTTACGCACCTGGCGGCTTTTACCGGAGCGGACGGCAATCTGCCCAGGGCCAATCGGGCTTTGTTGTGGTACGGAACCGCTACGGGGATTGGGCAACCCTGGGATGTACTCGAATCGCCCTGGGCCAATGACCTCAACCGATACCGCGATAAATGGGCCACCGAGATGCGAGCCTTTGCCAATTTGTTTAACGACTCGCGGGGGAAAGCTTTTCCGGAAGCAGACATTCTCATGGCTGATATTGAGCGGCATTACAATACGAATGATAGTATACTGAGTCTTAAACGTCGCAAGCTGGTTCCGCCTCCGTATAGTCAACTCAACGATGCGGCCTTTCTGACACGGTACCAGCGGGATATGCAGAATTTGTACGCGGCTCCCCTGAACTACCTGCGGGAAAATGGCCTCAGTACGTCGACGAAACTTACCGCCTACGCCGATACGCCCATCCGAAATACGTTTCTGAATATTGACGGAAATAGCTGGCAGGACTGGACCAGCAACGTCGAACGCGTCCATTACCTGACCAAAGATACCCTGACCAACACAGTGGGTGGTTCGTTCTATAACCGGCAGGATTTCCTGCTGCCGTCGGCGTACTACCTCTACGAGTATCCGAATCCGTACGCGGGAAATTATCTGGCGTATCTGCTTTTTCAGGTGGAAGCCAATAAAGCCTGGTCTTCGAAAGACATTATCCCCATTGTCTGGTTACGCTACACGGGGAACTGGATCAACCAGCCCATCCGTCCGTGGATGGCCGAAGCTACCGCTATTTTTCCGTTTTTTGCCGGGGCAAAAGGCTTATGGCTTTGGGAAAGTCCGGGTAACTCAGGCGTAAATGAAAACCTGGCGAATTACGAATATTTCGTTCAGGGCCTGTACCGCATTTCCCAGTTCAAGGATTTTTTCACGGGCGGAATGGCCTACACCCCCAAATCCGCCCGCGATCACTTTGCGGATCAGGACCCCATCTGGCGGGGTATCATTAAAAACAATCAGATCCTGATTGCGGCTCACAATCCCTACGCGGCAGAAAATGAGCCCACTACGATTACGGCAGAGGTTGGCAACTGGAAACAAACGCTCACCTTACGCGGTCGGGAAACGCTCCTGTGTACGTATGATCTGCCCGAATCGGCATTGAGTCTGCTGGATTTTAAACCCACTCCCAATCCGGCTTCAAACCAACTTACGCTCGATATTTTCTCCTCCCAGAATCGCAGCGTCCGCGTACAACTGGTGGCCTTGTCGGGTCAAACCGTACACGAGCAGTCGGTCAGCCTTGGGAGTGGTTCCACTACCCTATCACTTTCTGTACAAAATCTGGCTCCTGGCATGTATTTAGTACGGCTCTGGGATGGAACGCATTCCGTTAGCAAGCGGATTATCGTCCGTTAATTTCCGAGGAATCGTCAGCGGAACGCTGTCACTTCTCGATTTTTCATACGCTTTCATCTACCTTCTATTGCCATGAATCGCCTTGTCCACGAAAGTTCTCCCTACCTCCGCCAGCACGCCCATAACCCCGTCGATTGGTATCCCTGGGGGGAAGACG
Source organism: Siphonobacter sp. BAB-5385 (assembly GCF_002261125.1). Lineage (NCBI taxonomy): Bacteria > Pseudomonadati > Bacteroidota > Cytophagia > Cytophagales > Cytophagaceae > Siphonobacter > Siphonobacter sp. BAB-5385. The sequence continues at coordinate 38,271 of NZ_NMPS01000014.1, forward strand.
CCCTGCGAAAAGCCCGTGAAGAAGATAAACCCATCCTGGTCTCGATTGGCTACTCGGCCTGCCACTGGTGCCACGTCATGGAGCGGGAATCCTTCGAGCAGGAGAGCGTAGCCCGGCTTATGAACGAACATTTTGTTTGTATCAAAGTAGACCGGGAGGAACGCCCGGACGTGGACGCCATTTACATGGACGCAGTACAGGCCATGGGGATTCGGGGCGGCTGGCCGCTCAATGTGTTTCTCATGCCGGACGCCAAGCCTTTTTACGGCGGAACGTACTTTCCGGCCCGTAACTGGATGAGCATCTGCCAGCAAATTGGGGAAGCATTCCAGACGCAGCGTCAAGCTCTCCAGGATTCAGCGGAAGGATTTACCAAGAACATGCATTATTCGGAAACGGAAAAATACGGACTGCCCGTACCCACAGGTCTGCCCGTTGACTTCACCCCGGAAGAACTCAAAACAACGTATACCAAACTGGCCGCTTCCTTTGACGTCGAACGCGGCGGTACAAAGGGAGCCCCCAAGTTTCCGATGCCCGTCATCTGGCTATTTGCCCTCCGGTATTTCCAGCAGACGTACGAACCGGAAACCATACAAGCCGTACGCCATACGCTCGATCGCATGGCCCTGGGCGGCATTTACGATCAGATTGGCGGCGGATTTGCCCGGTACTCCACGGATGGCGAATGGTTTCTGCCCCACTTCGAGAAAATGTTATACGACAACGCCCAGCTCATGAGCCTGTATTCGGAAGCCTGGCTGGCGACGAAGGAGCCGTTGTACAAACGGGTCGTGTACCAGACCGTCGAGTGGCTTCAGCGGGAAATGACTCATCCCGAGGGTGGTTTCTATTCGGCACTGGATGCGGACAGCGAAGGAGAAGAAGGCAAGTTTTATACCTGGACGAAAACGGAGATTCTGGAAATTCTGGGGCCGGTCTGGGGTGAACTGGTATGTGACTATTTTCAGGTGACCGGAGAAGGCAACTACCACGAAGAGTCGAGTGGACACGCTACGGGCAAGAATATTCTCTTTCCCCAGCGTACGCTCGAATCCTTTGAGCAGGAGCACGAATTGATTTCCGGACAAATGGATGGACTTTTTGAGAAGTTACGGCAGGTTCGTGATTCCCGTATTCATCCAGGACTTGATGATAAGATTCTGACTTCCTGGAACGGGCTTATGCTGAAAGGACTCGTCGATGCGTACCGGACCTTTGGCGAAGGGGAATTTCTGGCTCTGGCTTTACAGAATGCTCAGTTCATCAAGGATCGTCTGCTGCAGGACGGACAGCTTTTTCATTCCTACAAAGAAGGTCAGGCCCGCATTCCGGGTTTTCTGGAAGATTACGCCGCCGTATCGGATGCCTTTACCCATTTATACCAGGCCACCTTTGATGAAAGCTGGTTACGACTAGCCGAACAACTGGCTGATTATGCCATTTCGCATTTCTGGGACGAAGCCGACGGTCTGTTTTTCTTTACCGATCGTACCGTTTCAGATGCGTTGATTGCTCGTAAGAAGGAGTTGTTCGACAACGTCATTCCTTCCTCCAACAGTATCATGGCGACGGCTTTGTACACGCTCAGTCTGCTGCTCGATCGGCCCGATTTTGGCGAGCGTTCCCATCAGATGTTACAAAAGGTCAAAGGGTTGTTAGCGAGTAATCCGGAGTTTTTACCCCATTGGGCCAGTCTGGCGAGTTATCACAGTACCCCCACCGTTGAAATCGCGATTGTGGGTCCACTCGTACAGGAATACCGTCGGCAACTGGAATCGAAATACTTACCCAACAAGGTGCTTACGGGGGCTGAAGAATCCGGTACCCTCCCACTGTTACTGCACCGCGACTCAACAGAGGGTCGTACCATGGTGTATGTGTGCTACAACCGGGCCTGTCAGCTTCCCGTGGATTCGGTAGCGGCGGCCTGGGAGCTGGTGGGATAGCTGCTGGTTTTTAGTTGATAGTTGTTGCCTGTAAAAAGGTAGTAGAGGCCTATCTTATGAGGTCTTTACTACTTTTTACAGGCATCTTACTTATTTTGAAACCTTCCTCTAGGTACCCAGCGGATTTTTGTCGGGTTTGGATTCGCCGTCACTTTCCGTGTCGGCGTTAATTTTTTCCGTAATCAACTCTTTTTCTTCCGAGCTGGCTTCCAGTTCGTTTTGCTCCTGCTCCTGTTCGGCTTTCGGATTATACGTCAGTTTTATGAACATCGGGAAGTGATCCGAGCCAATACCGGGTAACCGCTGGAGCTGTAGCAGTTTAAAGTCCGAGGAACAGAACACGTGATCGAGCGGGAAACGCAAAAAAGGAATCTTGGCGTGAAACGTACTGTAGAATCCCCTGCCCCGCCGGGGGTCTAGCAAGCCACTGGTTTTTAAGAACAGATCCGTCGTATAGCTCCAGGCCACGTCGTTCATATCTCCTGCCACAATCACTGGGATATCCGATTGCTTGGCTTCCCGTCCTACCATCAGTATTTCTTTGTCCCGTTCGGTTGATCGTGGGTTTTCCTGTGGTACGGGCGGCGTGGGGTGCAGGCAATACAACTGAATGGGCTCGTCGGAACGCAACCAGACTTTGGCGTGAATGGACGGGATGTCCTCTTCCACCAGAAACTTCACCGACGCATCCGTCAGTTTCAACCGCGAGTACAGCAACATACCGTACGTGTTGTCAATCGGCTTGAGCACCCGGTGCGGGTAGGATTTGTGCAAGGGCCGCATTTGTTCGGCCCACCACTGGTCCGTTTCAGCCAGCAATACAATATCGGGCTCCATCTGATCAATCAAACGCAGTAGTTTTTCCGATACTCGATTATACTGATAGACATTCGAAATCAGCAGACTGAGGCTACGGTCGGGCTGGGTATCCCGCTGACTTAGCAACTGCTTCCGGGCCAGGAATGTATACGGAAAGAGTTGATAAAAGAGATAAATCAGATTCAGGCCCAGTATGCCCAGGGTAATCCAGGTCAGGGGCTGTGAAGTTTCCCCCCAGAAGGCCCAAAGCACAATGAAGAGTAAATTCAGCACAAATTTCTGGCTGCGGGGATACTCGAAAACGCGAAAAGTCCAATGATCGCTTCGAATCAGGGGGATTAGCGAAAAAAGAACAATTACGTAAGAACCAATGGTTAAGGCAATTGACATATACTTAGAAAATACGAGCACGGCAGTTTGCTCTTGGGGTTAATCGTTCTTCTTTAAAAAAGTTTAAAAATTCGTTAGATAACTCTTTCTATGTCAGAGCAGAGTTGTATTTTACCCATGTTTTAGTTACTCTTCACGCTACCTCATTTACCTCAGTCTTTATGAAAAACTCCCGGCGTACCTTTCTTCGCACCATGGGCGGCTCGGCGGCGGCACTCTCGATGGCCTCCTGGATGCCCCTTAAGGCTCTAGGCTCGGCTTTCTCCCCGAATGATACGATTCAGGTCGGACTCATCGGAGCCGGCATCATTGGTCACTTTGACGTGGACACCATTCTTCAAGTGCCCGGCGTAGAGCTGGTAGCCGCTTGCGACTTGTACGATCCCCGCCTGGTACGAGCCAAGGAAAAATGGGGTAACCACCTATATACGACTCGTGACTACCGCGAGATTTTATCCCGTCCGGATATCGACGCCGTCATTGTAGCCGTTCCTGACCACTGGCACGATCACATTTCCATCGCTGCTCTGGAGGCTGGCAAGCACGTCTATTGCGAAAAACCGATGGTTCATCACATCGAGGAAGGTGCTGCCGTAATCGCCGCCCAGAAAAAATCGGGAAAGGTATTTCAGGTGGGCAGTCAGGCTGCCAGTTCGGTAGGTGTGCTCGAGGCTCAAAAGTACATAAAAGACGGAGCTTTAGGAGAAATTTCTTTTGTCGAAGCCACCAATGATCGCGTGGACGCTCTGGGAGCCTGGCAATATACCATTCCTTTTGACCTGGACCCGAAACAGGTGGACTGGGACCGTTACCTGGGGGATGCTCCGAAACGGCCTTTTGAGGCCCATCGCTTTTTCCGCTGGCGAAACTATAAGGAATATGGCACGGGTGTGGCGGGCGATTTATTCGTACACCTGCTCACCACGCTGCACACCATTACGGGCTCGACAGGACCCAATCGAATTTTTGCTTTGGGTGATTTAAATTACTGGAAAGATGGCCGCGACGCCTACGATCTCGTAACCGGTGTAATGGATTATCCGAAAACGGATCAGCACCCCTCCTTTCAGTTTTTCACGCGGGTGAATCTGGCCGACGGCGGAGGTGGTTCCCACCGCAGCCGGATTGTAGGAACGGAAGGTTCGCTGGAATTAAATGGGGATGGCTTTGTGCTGCGTCGCTTCAAACGCCCGCAAGCTCCGCCTTTCAGTCTGAACTACGACGCCCTGATCACCTACCCCAAGGCGATGCAGGAAGCCTTTTTGAAGGAATACGACGCCAAATACCCCAAGGATAAGTTTAGTCGTGGAGTCGAAAAACAAACCGATATTGTCTTCAACGCTCCCGAGAAGTACAACGCCCGGCTGTCTCACATGGAAGTCTTCGTGAAAGCCATTCGGGAAAATAAACCGGCCCTGGTTAAAGAAGATGCGACGTTTGGCTTGCGGGCGGCGGCTCCATCACTGGCCTGTAATTTGTCGGTAGAAAAGAAAAAGCCCATTGCCTGGGATCCTGATCAAATGAAAATTGTTGGATAAACCGAAAAGCCACTCCTTTGGGCGTGGCTTTTCTTTGTTATTATGAAAGATCGAATATTAGTCCTGGTTCGGCACGGTCAATCCGAATGGAACCTTGAAAATAGATTTACCGGGGAAGTAGACGTGGAGCTTACCACGCATGGTCGGGACGAAGCCCGCCTCACGGCGTTAAAACTCAAAACCATTTCTTTTCAGGTCGCCTTCACTTCAGCCTTGAAGCGAGCTCAGGAAACACTGGCTATTATCCTCGAAGATATTCAGCAAACGTCCATTCCCGTGCATCAATCGGCTGCATTGAACGAACGTAACTACGGGGATTTGCAGGGACTCAACAAAGCCGAAACTGCCGAAAAATACGGTATCGAACAGGTAGCCTTATGGCGAAGAAGTTACGACGTAGCCCCGCCCGGCGGCGAAAGTCTGAAAATGACGCAGGAGCGGGTGCTACCTTACTACCAGCAAAAAATTGTACCCTGTTTGCAGCAGGGGCAGAATGTGCTGATCGTGGCTCACGGCAATAGCCTTCGGTCGTTGGTGATGGATCTCGAACACTTAAGCGAGCAGGCCATCTCGCAGGTAGACATCCCGACGGGAGCCCCCCGCTTCTACCATTTCGATGAACACATGCAACTGCTCAAGGCCGATTACCTGACCGAATCGCACTAAGCCGTCACGGTACTTAATACTTTGTTGAGAAGGGCTTTGAGGTCTTTCTCAACAAAGGGCTTATTCAGAAAATCGTTCATTCCCAGCTTGTGGTACCGTTCCTGTTCTTCCGCCGTAATCTGGGCGGTGAAACCGATAATGGGAACTGAGGATTTTTTATTATCCCCGTGCGTACGGATTTGCCGCGTTAATTCGACCCCGTCCATGACCGGCATCTGAATGTCTGTAATGACCAGATCAAAGGGATGGGCATCGAACATCTCGTACGCAATCTGTCCGTTTGTAGCCTGTTGGAAGGTTACGTTTTTCTTCTTCAAAATGGTACCAAGCAGTAACAGATTCATCTTGTTGTCATCCACAATGAGTACCTGTTTTTCCTGCAACAATTCATGAATTTCCCGTTCTATACTGGAGCTATGCGTATTCATTTCTGATTGGGTGGTTAATTCCATTGGAATGTCAACTGAAAAAGTGGACCCTACCCCTAACTCACTCGTTACTTTGATGGTACCCCCGGCTAATTCAACAATGCGTTTGCAAATCGCTAATCCCAGGCCTGTACCGACCGACCGTTCCACTTTTGAATCGTGTTCCAATTGCTGGAAATCATTGAAAATAATTCCTAAATTCTCTTTCGAAATGCCGATTCCTGTATCCTTTATTTGAAAACTCCAGAGTACCTGATTTCCCATAATCGGAGCCAGCGAAGAACTTAACGTTACTTTACCGCCCACAGGCGTAAATTTAATAGCATTGCTTAATAAATTCATCAATACCTGTTTCATTCGGAAACCATCGCCTAGCAAGGTTGCTTCCGCCTCATACTTTAGTTCGCTACGTAAGGTAATGTTTTTTTTATCAGCCTGTATACCAAGCATTGCCACCATTTCCTGACAAATCAGATAGGGTTGAAACGGTTTCTGACTCAGTTCAATCTTTCCACTTTCTAGTTTTGAAAAGTCCAGAATATCGTTGACCAGCGTCATTAATATGCCCGAAGATGAGCGAATGGCTTCCAGTTTAGGCTGTTGTTCTTTCGGTAAATCTGTCTTAACAATCTGTTCCGAAAATCCAATAATTGAATTCAGTGGCGTGCGGATTTCATGACTAATAGTAGCCAGAAAGTCGCCTTTCATTTTAGCGTACTTCGTTACCTGCCGGCTGTATTGTAATAAAGAAATTTCATTTCTGTACAATCGCCAGATCGTGTATAATATACTGCAGGTTAGAAAGAAAATGATGGCGATGCTGCCCTGAGAAAGGAGGTTTAACTCCTGCACATCGGTAAGAGTACCGGCTAGCAACTGCTTTCGCTGCAATTCTGCTTCTTCCGCTTCGCTCTGTTTTAGTCCGGTCAGTGACCCTTGTAGTTTTGAAAAAATCAGGCCGTTTAGCCGTAGTAATTCTTTTTCCGTTGCATTTAGCTCTTTTCGGTACGCCAGTAAATCCTTGTAATAATTATCCATTGCCCGCAGATTCGTTTCGTATAGGGCGGCAGTTTCCTCAAGCAGCGAATCTGATTTATTACGGGTCGAAGAAACCTGAATCTGGTTATTATACGAACTTTTATTACTGATTGCTTCCGCCAGGCGACCCCACAACTTTTTACGGGAACGTTGTTGCGTAACTTTTACTGAATCAACTTTAACAACTTGCTCTGAACGTCTGACTTTTACTTTAGGCTTAGGTACAACCATCGGTTGTCGTTCTTCGCGAATAGCAATTTCTTTCGTTGAAAGAATCAATAAACTATCGGTAAGTGTTTTAAGATACGAAAACTCTTTATTCTTATCTTTTTTCTGAGTTAGCAGCTGATTTACGTCTGTTGGTAATGTCCTTTCATTTTTCTGATTTTTAAATTCTTCCAGTATCTTCGACACCGTGGCAAGTTGCGATACAAACTGCCGGTGATAGACCGTATCCCCTGTAACCGTAAATAATCGACTATTATTTTCAGCGATGTACAGAATAGAGATACACGTATCTATTTTCTGATAGTTATTTTTGATATTACTCAGGCCCTCAATGTTGTGTTTAACTACGTTCGCTTTATTCTTACGCACCAGCACAATGAGGGCGAAAGTCGATAAGATAAGCAGTAGAAAAGCTAGCCAAAGAAAACGTTTACCAACGGTTGTTTTTGTATCTTTCTTCATCTCCCGTCAAACTAATACTACAAGCATAGTATTTTATACTTATTTATTTAAACTCAGTTAGACCCAAAATTAACGTAATTCAAAAGTAGTAAGTTTTTAATCATACTTTACAGCAATTACAAAAAAACAGCACTTTTTCAAGTGCTGTTTCCCTAACGAGTTATAACTAGACTATTACTTAATACGATCCTGATTTTCAGATAGAAAAGCGGCCCAACTTCCTTTTTTAGCCTGTTTTATACCTAGAGCTTTTTTACCCTTATTAGAGGCTAAAGTGTTTTCGTGATAATAATGACAAATGGCTACACCCAGAGCATCCGTAGCATCGAGTCGCTCGCCTTCAAGCTTCATTTTCAGAATACTCTCCAGCATATACGATACCTGCTCTTTGGAAGCGTTTCCATTACCCGTCACCGATTGTTTTACCGTTTTGGGTGAATATTCTACAATCGGTATTTGCCGGGCCAGAGCAGCAGCCATGGCTACCCCCTGAGCACGACCGAGCTTTAACATGGACTGTACATTTTTTCCAAAGAAAGGAGCTTCCAGAGCCATCTCATCCGGCGAAAATTCGTCGATGATGCCCGTAATCCGCTCAAAAATTTTACCCAGTTTTAACTCATGATTGTCATACTTGGTGAGATTGATAACGCCGTACTGTAATAGCGTAATGTTCCCCTTCTCCACTAAAATCAGCCCGTAGCCCATATACCTTGTGCCGGGGTCCACGCCTAAAATGATCTTTTCTGCCATAGCTTTGCAAAGGCTTTCCCAAAGAATATACGGAGCACTCTGCCCTTCGTATGCTTTTTGTCAGCCTTATTCCTATGCAAAATAACGTCAATTACCCGGCATTTCGCCGATTTTTTCTCTTTCTGCTCCGGTGGGTATTACCTGTGGTGATTATCTGGCTGGTGATTCGAACGCTTCAGCAAAAACAACAGGACCTGGGTAGCGTGTGGGAAGCCATTCAGGGGGCTTTTACCGGGCAAAATGGCTGGTGGCTGGGCCTGACCATACTCCTCACGGCGTTGAACTGGTCCATTGAAGCCTGGAAGTGGCAGGTACTCGCCCGAAAACTGGAATCCCTCAGTTTTTATACCGCGTTGCGGGGCGTACTGGCCGGTCAGTCCCTGGGTTTTATTTCGCAGGCCAATGTGGGCGACCTGACTGGTAAAATGGGTTTCTTACAGGCGAAAAACCGCCTTAATAGTATTGGAGCTTTTCTGCTCGGTAGTACGCTGCAGTTTCTGGTGACGTTATTCGCGGGTACGCTGGCCTATACTTATTTCCTGTACCGCATGCCCGAACGTCCCGGGGTGGGGCACTTCATTGCTCTGGGCTTGCTCTGGTTAACGACGTTGTTAACCGTCTATGTGCTTTCGTTAAAACACAAGGCGGCCCCTACCCTTGAACGCATCTCCTGGCTGGCGTCCTCGGCCCGGTTTTTCCGCGTACTGGAGACGTATTCTTCCGGTGACGTTCGCTTTCTGGTTTTTTTGGCTTCCTTCCGTTTTCTAACGTATAGCATCCAGTTTCTGCTCGTGCTGTATGGCTTTGGCGTATCGCTTCCGGTGCTCGATCAGCTCACGGTGGTTTGGCTGTTGTTTCTGACCAAGAGTGTGATTCCGGCTTTCAGTTTCCTGAGCGACCTGGGTATCCGAACGTTTAGTACGCTTTATTTTTTCAGCTTCTACCGCGTTGATCCGGCCCTGGTAACCTCAGCCTCACTCACGATCTGGCTACTGAATATCCTGCTGCCCGTTTTGGTCGGCATTGTATTTGTAGCTCAACTTCGGTATTTAAAAAATCAACCGGCATGAGTATCGTATGGATCGGCTTGCTGCTGTTTGGCCCCGTGTTATGGTTTGTGTTCAATGCCTTTCTGCTGAATGGCTGGTGGAAAATGCCCGTATACGTGCCGCTGCACGCCAATCAGCAACTCACCATCAGTGTATTGATTCCGGTTCGCAACGAAGCCGAAAACATCATTGCTCTACTGGAGGATCTGGATCGGCAAAGCTATCCCGCTGATCGGTACGAAGTCATCGTCGCCGATGATCATTCTACCGATCGTACAGCCGAATTGGTACGGGCGTTTCAGTCGAAAGCCCGCTACGCTCTTACGTTGTTGACCCTAACGGAAGAAAACCATTCTTCGCCCAAGAAAAGGGCCATTTCACAGGCCATTCAACGGGCGAAGCACGCGTGGATCGTCACAACGGATGGCGACTGCCGCGTAGGTCCGCAGTGGCTACAGATCCTGGCTTCGTACCAGCAAACGACCCAGGCCCAATTGATTTCGGGACCGGTCACGTTTCACGACGAAGGTTCGCTCAGGAGTCGAATTCAAATTGTTGAGTTTGCCAGTCTGGTTGGTTCAGCGGCGGTTGCCATGTTCTGGAAGAAACCCAATATGTGTAACGGAGCCAATTTATCGTACGCCCGTTCGGCCTTTCTGGCGGTCGATGGATTCCAGGGAAACGAAAACCTGGCCTCGGGTGATGATGAGTTTCTGATGCATAAAATGGCCGCCCGTTTTCCCGGCGAAGTCCATTTCCTGAAAAACTCGCTGGCACTGGTTCATACCGGAGCCCACCAGAGTTTCCGTTCGTTTTACCACCAGCGTCGCCGCTGGGCCAGTAAGTGGAGACATTATACCGACTGGAAAGTGTCCGCCCTGGCAATTTTCGTTTTTATGGCCAATGCCAGTACTATCGTTGGCCTGGGAGCCTACCTCGCGGGCAGTATTTCGGGCTTTGTATTGGCTAGTATTTTAGGTTTTAAGTTCTCACTGGAATTTCTGTTTCTGGCGGGCGTACTCCACTTTCTCAGGCAGTCAAAAAGTATTGCGTATATTCCCTTCGTGCAATTGATTTACCCGTTTTACGTTTGCTTTTTTGGATTGTTGGCTCAGGGTAAAGGGTACCAGTGGAAGGGGCGGAAGTTACAGTAATCAGGGTCTGGTAATTTGTACAAAATTGCCTTTCATTCGTTTTCCGGCTATTTCGTAAGCTACTATGGCCTGATACGTACTCTTCCAAGTAACACACGTGTTACACGTTCGTTTATCGAATATCAGTTCAATTGTTAACGTATCCACGGGTGTTACAACATGTATCTGATTTTCAAGCTTGTCTGAAATACTGGCGATTCCGTTGTCGCCAAAACGTACGGAGTCCAGTCCAGGTCCAGGTAGTTGCGTTTTACCTAACACGTAACTTTGGGCTATTTCTTCCGGCGTATAGTTCTGTAGTTGAATTTGTAAATAAGATACGCAAAGCTCTTTCGTGCAACAGGCGGTTAGTACTACTGAGCACAGAGCCAGAAGGTACCACTGACTAAATCTTTTCATAGCAGTAGAGGTTGTTTTACGATATTTGACACCAAATCTGATTAATCCGTTGCACTGTGGCTTTCTTCTTCCATAAAGTTACTCCGATCCTGCGATCCATTTACCCGGAAATGACCTGGCGGATCCCGTCATCGGAGCCTACGATTTATCTCACCTTTGATGATGGACCGATTCCTGAAGCAACGGAATTTGTCCTGCAAGAGCTGGCCAGGTATCAGGCAAAAGCTACGTTTTTCTGTATTGGCGATAATATACGTAAACATCCTTCCATTTTTCAGCAACTACTAGAACAGGGCCACTCCGTAGGAAATCATACGTTCAACCACTTGAAAGGCTGGAATACAGACGATGAAACGTATTTTGCCAACGTAGCTCAATGTCAGGATTTACTGCCACCTACGCGGCTGTTTCGCCCCCCCTACGGTCGCATTCGGAAACGGCAGGCGGCGTACCTGAAGCAGCACCATCAACTCATCATGTGGGATGTTCTGACGGGCGATTACTCCCCTTCTCTCAAACCCGAGCAGGTTTTACGGGGTACGACCAAAGCCTGCGAATCGGGGAGTCTGGTCGTTTTTCACGACAGTATTAAAGCCTGGAAGAATATGAGCTATGCTCTTCCCCGTACGCTGGACTACCTGGCGGAACGAAATTTCAAGTTTGCGGCGTTACCCATGGGCAACGCCGAAGGCGGTAGTCGCTAAAAATGAACCGTTTTGTACTTAATCGGGACGAATCGTAGATTTCTTCCGCTAGAGTAAAATGGTTTTTGCATTTTCCCATTTGAACTACATACCTCTTGACCCAAGGTCAAGAGTGTACGGATGAGCCCTGAAAACAATGAATAAATGGTACCTGGCAATTTTGTTGCTTTCGCTGGCCTGCGTTACGCAGGCTCAACACGTCATTAAAGGTCGCATTACCGACGCCACTACGGGCGATCCAATTCCCTTCGCAGCAGTCGGATTAAAAGGCGGTTCAGCCGGTGGCAATACTGATTTTGACGGAAACTACAGCTTTGCGGCCCGACAACTCAGCGATTCCATTTTTGTCAGCTACATTGGTTACCAACGGGCGACCAAATCCGTACAACCCGGTCTGGCTGAACAAACCATCGATTTTCAACTCACAGCGGGCTCTTCGCAGCTACGGGAAGTGCGGGTATACGCCAAGGGAGAAAATCCGGCGTTCCGCATTATTCGCAACGCCGTGGCGGCCAAAGCCACACACGACTGGCGGAATCTGAAAGCGTATGAATACGAGAGTTACGTCAAAAATGAGTTTGACGTCAACAAGATTTCGGACCAGTTTCGCAAAGGCCCCGTTGGTAAAAAAATCACCGGACCGCTCGAAAAACTACAGAAAATTGCCGGAGACGACGGCAAACCCATCATTCCCATTTTCCTCTCGGAAAGCTTTTCGGATTATTACCACCGCCGCAATCCCGAGCTGACCAAAGAACGCATCAACAAAACCAAGATTACGGGTGTGGGTATTACGGATGGCAGTACCTTTTCGCAGTTCATTGGTAGTGCTTTCCAGCAGTATAACTTTTACGAAAACTGGCTTCCCATTCTTCGGAAAGAGTTCATATCCCCCATTGCCGACGGCTGGCGGGGTAGTTACGATTATTTCCTCGGCGATACGATTCAGATTGATAATTCCCCCTGTTACGAAATAGAAGTGACGCCCCGTCGGGCTCAGGATCTGGCTTTTGTGGGCAAAATCTGGATTGATACGGCCGATTACGCCCTGCGTCAGGTGGATTTACGGATTTCGGGGGATGCCAATATCAACTACGTGGAAAGCATCGCAATTCAGCAGCAACTGACGGCCGTTGAAGATTCGACCACGAAACAACGAGCCTGGCTTCCCAAGCAGACTCGCGTATTAATTGATGTGAAGGAGTTTACGAAGAATTCCGTGGGTTTTCTGGCGAAATTTTTCGTCTCCAATCGCAACTTTAAGATTAATCAACCCCGGGAAGCGACTTTCTACAATCCAGCGGTTGAACTGGCGGATCATTACCGGGAACAGAAAGATAATTACTGGCAACAGGTTAGACCAGATTCATTAACGGCCGAGGAAAGAACGGCGTATTCACTCATTGACTCCGTCAAGAATATTCCCATTGTTCGGTCGTATACCCAGATTTTATCCATCATTGCAAATGGGTATCAGCGAATTTATAACGGCATTGAACTAGGTCCCTTTTTAAGTACGGGAGCCTTCAACACCATCGAAGGACTACGCTTACGGGCGGGGTTCCGAACGAACGCCGAGTTCAGTAAGGTATGGGTATTGAGTGGGTATCTGGCCTACGGCTTCAAGGATAATGTCATGAAGTACGGTGCTGACGCTAAATACATCATCAGTCGTAAACCCTGGGCTGAGATAGGAGCCAGTACCAGCTATGATCTGGAACAGATTGGTCTGACGACTGAAGCTGTAGGGAACAATAGCCTCTTTGCCACCTATTCCCGCTTTGGCCGCTATCGGCGGGGGTATTACCAACGCGAGTACATGTCCTACATTCGGGCTGAACTTATCAAAGGCCTGACACCCATGATCGGGATTCGCCGACGGAGCTTCGAACCACTGTATAATTTCGCTTACGTGAACAATGGTGATCCGTCCGGTCAATCGGGTACGTACCAGAATACGGAGCTCATAACGGAGTTACGGATTGCGAAGAACGAACTCTTCATTTACAACGACAACGACCGGGTCAGCTTGGGTACGGCTCAGTCGCCCATCTATACGCTCCGGTATTCCCTCGGTCTTCAAAACACGCTGGGTGGGGATTTCAATTACCATCGGTTTACGCTTACGATGGCGGACAATTTTCGGGTGGGCATCCTGGGACGAAGCTTTTACACGCTTTCGGCGGGCTATACGCCTTCCACCCTGCCCTATCCCCTGCTCTTTCCGCATTTAGGAAACCAGTCCCTTTTTTACGTAGGCAACGCCTTCAACATGATGAACTACTTCGAGTTCCTCTCCGATCGGTACGCTTCTCTGAAATATGAACATAACTTTGAAGGTCTCCTCTTCAACCGACTTCCGGCCATCAAACGTTTGAAATGGCGGACCTTACTGAACGTCAATGTACTGTATGGTGGAGCCCGACAGGCTAATCGGGATATTATTCCAGACTACGATTTGCAGGGGAACCCGATTCCGGGCTTTGGATCGCTGAATTCGAATACGCCTTACGTGGAAGTGGGCTATGGAATCGATAACATTTTCAAGTTTTTCCGGATCGAAGCCATTCACCGACTAACGTACCTGAATCAGCCCACGACCATCGACGGTGTTAAAATCAATCGTTTTGCGGTGAAAGCTTCGGCGTATTTCACGCTATAAAAGAATCGCCTAATTGCTGCTGAATTTCCCGGATGATGGACAGTCCACTGGCCAGAAACTCCCGCACGTAACCCGTAGCCGGTTGCTGAAGCAATTCGGCAGGCGTACCCGTTTGCAGGAGTTTACCTTCCTGCATTACACCCATCCGCTGAGCGATGGTGAGGGCATCGAGTAAATCATGGGTTACAAACAGACAGGCCAGTCCCGTTTCCTGAATAATCCGTTTGAGTTCCTGCTTTAGCTTCTGACGATTGAGCGTATCCAGATTCGAAAAAGGCTCATCCAGCAGAAGTACTTTGGGTTCATCGGCAATGGCCCGGGCAATGGCTGTACGCTGTTTTTCCCCACCCGACACTTCCCGGGGAAGCTTGTGCTGGACTGCCTCCAGTCCGGTTAACGCCAGCAGCTCATCGAGCCGTTCGCGTTGGTATTCTTTGGTATACTCCCGCAGGGCGTAAGCAATATTTTCCCGGATGGTATGATTGGGCAGCAGCTTGTACTCCTGCGGTACGAGTTTAATCTCCGCATGACCGGGAATGAGGTACCTAGCCGAAGACGAAATTTCCTTGCCTTCCAGCCATAATTCGCCCGCATCCGCCGGAGTCAGGCAGGCTAACACGTTCAGGAGCGTGCTTTTACCGGCCCCGCTGGCCCCGATCATGGCAAAAATTTCACCCGCCCGCAAGTCCAGCGAAAGGTCTTCAATAATGAGGTGCTCGCCTACGCTTTTCTGCAAGTGCTGGGCCTGTAAAAGTGAATTCATCCCACAAAAATGGGGAAATTACTCGAACTGGCTCCAGCGAAGTCGCCGATAACTTTTCAGCGTACTCCACAACAATACGCCGTAGAGTAAGACCATGAACAAGCCACCACCGGGCACTTTCGTTGCTCCCCAGTGGATCAGACCGCATACAGGCAGTACCAGCATGATCATAATCAACATCAGGGTCGTACGTCCAGCCTCCGCTTTCACTTTGGGTTCCTGCGAAAACGGCACTTTCCAATTCGAGTTCTTTACCCAGGCTTCCAGGCTGGTCACAAAAAGAGCAAACAGATAGCCCGCCAGCAGATCATCGATGATGTGCCAGCCCCAGATGCTCAGCAGCAACACGGAAGAAACCAGATAGAACGGCGTATAAAATTTCAATATAGCGGCCTTGAAATTTCCCAGAATCAGCTCGCTCGGGTCGGCAACGGGGGCCGCGTCGTATACCCAGGAGGCCTTGTAATCGTCGGACTGATAGGTATTGGCATAGAAGGTTCCGGCGACCACCTGTAATACATAAATGCCCACCAGATAAAGAGCCCCTTCCCGAATTTGATCGAATGACTGGCGACCATTCAGCACCGGTCCGATGATCACAAACAGTAGTGGAACGATGGAGCCCATAGCCGGATACGTACGCATCTTAAAGCGGCGATCGCGACCCGTAATGTTCCAGGATAACTCGAAGGTGGCTCGCTCGGCGGGACTGTTCGTAACTGCTTGTGCCAGCCAGGGTAGCAAGCCCCGCCGGGATTTTTCAACAACCACTTTATCCTCTTCTGATCCCGTAGAGGCCAGACCCGCCAGTTTTTTGGTAAATGAAGGAGCCAGGTATTTGCTGTTTACGTAGATCAATGCCGGTGGTACCAAAATGGCCAGAGCCGACAGAATCAGGTGAGGCGTATCGTACTGTCGCTGATAAAACATATCCACCAAACCCGCCAGCCAGGCGGAGGGTACAGCGTAGTACCACGTTCGAATGCTATGCTCCGCTTCCATCACTTCGCCGAAACGAATCATGCGGGGCATAATCTGATAGCCCGCCGTGAAGAAAATCGACATGGCAATCTGGATGTAACTGATGATGTCTTTGACCCGTTCCTGACTCGAAAAACGCACCACCAGCATATAGAGTAAGGTCGTTAGAAAAACGGCAATCAGAACGGCCTGCAGACTTAGTAACACAAAAACGGGTACGATTACCCATCCATATTTAATGCCTACGAATACAGTCGGTAATAAAATAATGCTTAGCGTCAGCAGGGTAATATAACCCGTTAGGTGTACCAGTCGGGCCATCCAGACGGTACGGTCGCTTACGGGTCGAGGTAATAAAATCAGATTATCCGTTGTATCGAGTAACAATTCCGAATAGTCGGTAATGAGGGTAAGGGCCACCCAGGCAATGACGTAGCCCAGTACGATGGTCAGAGCCAGCAGTAATGAAGGAGCGATGAATAGAAAAGAACCGATGAGCCCGCCCAGTAAAGCATTGATGCCGTACACCATCAGCAGACGCTGACTGGACTCTTTTTCCTGGTAGCGTTTGCCCAGTGAAGCGTGATTGCGACGGTTATCCATCGTAAACTTGACTTCCACGATGTTTCGCATCATAGCATAATCCACGCCAAGCATACGGAACAGCCCCTGGAGTCGATCCAGTAACCAAAGTATAGAAGAGGTCATAAGGGATCGGGTTATTGTAAAGCCTGTAAGAATTCTGAAGCCTTGCTCTGCGTGGTATCGTCGCCGGTAAGTCCCTGGAAAATGCGTTCGAGCGAACCCGAATGAGCCTGAGCTTTCAATTCTTCAAAACTGCCGTTGGCAATCACCTGCCCCTGATTGATGATGACGATGCGATCGGAAATCTTTTCGACCACGTCCATGATGTGCGAGGAGTAGAAGATCGTTTTCCCAGCCGTTTTGAGCTGAGCCAGAATTTCCTTAACCAGGATCACGGCGTTGGCATCCAGTCCGGACAAGGGTTCATCCAAAAAGATGATTTCGGGATTATGGATGAGGCCGGAGATGAGCAGTACCTTCTGCCGCATGCCTTTGGAAAAGGTATTCATGCGACTGTTGATATGGTTGGACAGGCCGACCAGATGCAGTAAATCTTCCGCTTTCCGTTGAATCACGGCGTCGCTCATGCTGTACAGACGGCCAATGAAGGTGAGGTATTCCACGGGAGTCAGTACTTCGTAGAGAGCCGCATTTTCGGGGACGTATCCAACTTGCTTCTTGATTTCCATCGCCTCTGTACGGATGTCCTGTCCGAGCACCCGTACTTCGCCGGTAAAGCTGGGAATCATCCCCAGCAAGATTTTGATGGTGGTAGATTTTCCCGCTCCGTTGGGGCCAATGTAGCCGATAATTTCTCCGGCCTGTACTTCCAGATTAATGCCTTTCAGTACGAGCTGGCCGTCGCCGTAGGAATTTTGCAGGTTTTCAATCGAGATAACGGTAGACATAAGGGTGGGTTTGGTTAGGTACTCGTTCGTTAAGCGTTTGTTCTCTATTTCGTTTCACTTGAGGGATGAGCCTTTGATCACAGTCGATGGCTACAAACAGAATACCTTTCGTCTTCCAATCCATCAGTCCCTACGGTACTACCTTTCGCCCACCCACTTTTTCATACCTGAAACTACATCAAACTTCAAACCCGAAACAGCCCTTTTTACAACAACCGGCGTTTCCGTAGTAGGGACGGTCATTCCGTAGTTCGAGCGTTTTTTCTTCCCGCTTATGGTTACCAGAACAAAGACTAGCATCAGGAAAGCCAGTATCGCCAGCAATACTTTCCAGAACGATACGGGCCGTTTACCGTCAATGCTTCCTGTTTGGCCATTGATTAGAAACTGGTACGTTTTGCCATTGTATTGGTAAGCACAAATCCAGAGCGGGAGAATCAGGTGTTTGAAGGTTTGGTTGGAATACTGCGTACGCACGCTCAGGTTTCGGTACGTATCATCGGATAACAAATCCGCACAAGCCGATTCAATGCGTTGATCCACTTGTTCTTTCGCCACTGCAAAGCCTTCTTGCGGATCGACTTTATATACCTCCGATTCCCAACCCAGCAGTACTTTAGGTTCGTAATTGACGACCTGATCCAGTAGAAAAGGATACACGCCCTGGATGGTTTGCTGGGGTAACTGCCGCGAAGCCAGAATCAGGACATCGTCAAAAAACTGGTCGTAGGTGCCATTGCGGTACCACCAGCGGGTGCGGCGTACCTGCTGCGTTCGAACATTTCCGTTCGGATCGCGTACGCGTTCGGTTTCGTAGTAGTACGTACCCGCGTCTCCCTCCCACTCCGAATGCGTCTGCACATCGTAAGTCCAGAAGGGAATGTAGATGCCGTGCAACGTATCGAGTCGGGCCAGATTTTTCAAATCATTCGGTGCCCAGATGCTCTTACCAATCCATTTTTTAAAGGATTCCGAAGCCTGATTCCGGGAGATTCGAAAGGGAACAATACCCTGCGGCTCGAACAGCCGGGTTTTCGTGGCTTCGGGATTAACGTTCTGCGAACCACAAAAGCCGCAGCTAATCGTTGGCGTATCATAATTGACTACCGTTTTAGCCCCGCACCGCTGGCAGGAAAACAACCGCCGTTCCACTGTATGTTCTGTATCCGTACGGGCCCGGTTGAAGTCCAGTTCTTCAATCCGATCGTTGCCCAGGGTCAGTTTTTCAGTATAGCCGCAGTGCTTGCAGGCCATGGCTTCTTTTTCGGCACTATACTGTAACTGGGCACCGCAACTGGGGCAAGGGCAATGAAGAATATCGTCAAGTTCGCGTTCCATAGGGGAAATAAGTGTTTCGTGCACGTTTCAGACGTTTCTAACCCGTCGCCGATCCGAACACTCAACGTATTTATCTTCCCGAAAAAACGCATTTTTTTGAAATCCTTTCAACAGTCAACCTAATTTTCCCGGATTCTGTCAAGTCCTGCATCCGTTCGTATGAATGCATGAGGTACAAAAAGGCAGGATTGTGGACCTTTGAAAGCAAGAAGCAGCACTGAAAAGCGTAGCAAGCGTGCAGGATCAAAATTTTAAGTAGAAAAACGGCTGAGATTGCTCAGGAATACTACCTTGCCAGTCAAGCTTCATAATTATACTAACTGGAAATGCTATGTCAGAAAATAAAGGGTTAGGCCGTAAGATTTTAAACATCTTTTTTGAGGAAGCTCCCGAAGCGGCGAAAGGGACACCCGTTGCCCCGGCTACGCCTTCGCAACCCGTTCCGGCTCCGATTCCGAGATCCGTGGCAGCCAGTGGCACTACCGATGCTAAGTTTGTCGATCACTTTGCTTCCGTACTGGAAAAGAATAATCTGCCCGGCCCCGATTATTTCGAATTCCGGGCTACGCTGAAAAATCTTACTAACCTCGGACTGAGTGAAGAACAACAATTTCAGGCAGCCTGGGCCAGTTTCAAAGCCCTCAGTGGCGGTACCGATCCATCCGGCCTGGTCACCACGGCCAATCAATACCTGAGCGTCCTGCAGAAAGATCGGGAGGCTTTTTTGAAGAGTGTCGATCTGGCGGTTACCGAAAAAGTAGGCGGCTTACAGAACGAACAAAAAACGCTGGAACAGCAAAACGAAGCCCTGGCAAAGCAGATTCTCGATATTCAGAATCAGATCAACGCCAACAAGGAACGGCTGACCCGGATCAGCGGCGAAGTGGACGAACAAAGTGGAAAGCTCACGCAAAACCGGGCGAACTACGAAGCGACCTTCCAGCAATTTACCGAGCAGATTAAAAACGATACGCTAAAAATTGGTCAGTATCTAAAATCATAACCTCAAAAACGCTACACATTCATGGCTGATTTCTCACAATTGGGCGGAGGTACCGATGATGCCGCCAAAAAATCATTCTGGAGTCGTCCGGAGGGAGTCGTCGGTTTTGTTTTCCTGATTGCCCTGGCCGGATTTGGACTGGTGTACTTCAACCGGGTGGTTGAATTTCTAATCAAAGTGACGGAAAATACCTTGTACCTCGCGGCTCTGCTGGCGGTGCTGGGCGTACTGATTTTTCTTTTTACCAGTAAAGACGTTCGTACGGCGGTTTTCTTTCTTTATAAAACTTTGATGCGGAAGATCACGGGTCTGGTGATTCAGCTCGACCCGATTGCCATTATGAAAATCTATGTGCAGGATCTGAAAGATAAACGCCGGAAAATGCAGGGTCAGATTGATCAGCTGGCGGGACAACTGGTGAAGCTGAACCGGAAAATCAACGAAAACAACGAAGCCATCAAGCAGAAGTTTGCGGAAGCGAACAAGGCTCAAAGTCTGGCCGATAAGCCCGGAATGAAGGAAGCTGCTTCGCTGGCTACGATTGAAGGAGCGGGTTTACAGGAAATGAACGAGAAACTGCTGCCCCTGCAACGCAACATGAAAACCGTACTGGCCTTTATGGAAAAGGTCAATACGAGTGCGGATTACATCATTAAGGAAACGGAAATCAAGGTTAAGCTGAAAGAAGCCGAATACCAGATTGTCAAGGAAAGCTCGAACGCCCTGCGAACGGCGGTGAGTATCTTTAAAGGGAATCCGGACAAGAAGTTTTACTTTGACGAATCCATGGAATACATTCAGGACGACATGAGCCAGAAACTCGGCGAAATGAAGCGGGCAATGGACCTGTCGATGGATTTCATCAACTCAGTGGATATTCAAAACGGGGTACTATCTGACAAAGGTCAGGCGATGCTGGAAGCCTATAACAAAGGTGACTTCAAGCTGATCCAGTTGGACTCTCCCACCCCTAGTTCGCCCAGTAACCGACCCATTAATCCCCCCAAGGATGAAGGCTACCGGAGCCTGCTGGAATAATTTTCATTACCCATACAACCGATTCTCAATTTCAACTTATCCCTTTATTCATATGCAACGACTCACCGTAACGGGCCGACTGCTCATTACCGCCCTTATCCTGGCAGCCATTTACTTTGGCTTTAAGTACGTAGGCGGAGTTGATTTACTCAAATCGCTTCGCAAGGAAAATACGGAGGAAACCACCAGCCGCTCCTCGAACGAAGGTTCCGAAAGTGCCTCCTCCGAAGGGATTGATGAGGAACGTACTACCACGACTTCTTCCTCGGCCACGCAATCCAACAAGCCCGGTTTCGATTACGAAGCTCCGGTACCCCAGGGTGGTACGCTGAAGGGCGTCGTAGAATTAGGAGCCAGCGGGTTTAACTCCTTCATTATTCGGATAGACGATCAGAAAAACTGGAAACTCGAAAAAGCTGAGTTTGGCAACAGTTTGGTTATTGAAAACATGGCTACCGACGACGACGTACGGGCTGGTCTCAAAAAATACATCGGCGGGATGCTCGACTTTGGCGTGGGTGGCCGTGATATTCACTTTGTGGTGAGTTCTGGAGCCGTCAAGGCGGACGTGACGCAACGCATCATCCGCGTATTAAAGTCGCTCAATTACTTTGTGAACACCGTTTCAGCAGAACAGGAAGGTAAATTGGCTCTGCGAAGTGTACTCCCGACTGAATTTTACGACTCGGCTTTCGTGGTAGACATTGGATCGGGTAATACGAAGATTTCCTGGAAAGAAGGAAACAAAACGTCGGCTCTGGAAAGCTACGGTTCCAAGTATTTTCAGGAAGGTAAAAGCGATAATACGGTTTACGACGAAGTGAAAGCCAAAGCCAAGCAAATACCAAGTAGTCATCGCAAAACCTGCTTCATCATTGGTGGAGTGCCATTCGAGCTAGCGAAAGCCGTTCGCAAAGGCAAAGAGCGGTATACCGTACTGGATGCTGCCGACGCCTACAAACTCGACAATGCTAAAACCCGAGCTGGTTTGAATATCTACAAAGCCATTGCGGATGGTACGGGTTGTGAAAAATTCGTATTCGACTGGGATGCCAACTTTACGATCGGCTTCCTGCTGGATTTGCCGAAGTAATTTGAAAAAAGATTGCGTTACATTTGATCGTTTAAAAAGTTTGAAGGTGGCCAGGGGTTTGACCCCTGGCTATTCGTATTAAACCCCTCTAGGGTTTTGAAACAGGTTTGGAATTTACGTTGGTAGTATACTGCCCTTTCAAACCCTCGAACTTTTTTAAACCTTGTCATACTACTTAAACATTATTCAAACCTTAAACTTTTCAAACCTACTAAAACCCCTTCCACCCTCTATCCATGACGCTTCAGGATTTGTTCCGATCCGTTTCTCAGCAGCCAGGGCCTTTCGCCTTAGTATTGATGTGTATTCCGTTGCTGGCCTTACTGGTTAATCTCTGGTCGGGGCGAACGCCGGAGGAGATTTTGCGGTGGAAATATGCGTATACTGTACTGGTTTACGCGGCGGCCATTCCCGGGGTCTTTGCTTTCACGCTGAATATCTATCTTTTTCTCTTTGAACGACAGAGCGTCTGGACGATGAACCTGATTACGCAGGTCTTACCGATGATTAGCATGGGAGCTACCCTCTGGATGATCCGGCAGAAGATTCCGTTTTCGTACGTCCCCGGTTTTGGTAAATTATCAGGATTTCTGACCCTCATTGCTGCATTGATCGGTACTCTATTTTTTCTGGATCGGCTTCATTTTTACGCCGTTACCTATGTTCCGTTTGTATACCTGCTGGTGGGCTTTGTGGGCGTGTTGCTACTCATCCGCTTCGCCTGGAGTCGTTTATTTTAATAATAAAAAAGCCCTGAAAGAATGGACTAGCCCCCAAAAGTTGGACGGATTTAGA
>NZ_NMPS01000164.1:0-28679 GCF_002261125.1 Siphonobacter sp. BAB-5385
AGGAAGTGAGCGGCGTTCGCGATACGGACTAAATAACCAGCCGTGTTTGCGGGACGAAACAGTGACTCTGCAATACGGGAAGCCCTAGTATTTATTAAATGGATCATTATAAAAGTAAAACCATGAAATCTCATCTTTTTCCAGCCCTCAAGCTGACTATACTCACGATTCTCTTTTTCTGTATCGTTTATCCCGCATTCGTTTGGGGCATTGCTCAACTAAGTCCGACGAAGGGTAACGTAGCCTGGGTCGAGCATAAAGGCAAAGTCGTAGGGGCGGCCTTAATCGGTCAGTCTTTTACGCAGGATGATTACTTTCAGGGCCGTCCGTCGGCGGCCGGATACAATGCCGCCAGTTCCGCCGGTTCGAACAAAGGCCCGTCTAACCCCGACTATTTGAAAGATGTACAGGCTCGCATCGACACCTTTCTGGTTCATAATCCTGGCGTAAAAAAAGCCGATATTCCTGCCGATCTGGTTACGGCTTCGGGTTCCGGCCTCGATCCTGACATCAGCGTACCGGGAGCCTTAGTACAGATTCCCCGCATTGCCCGGCTTCGGCAGATTTCCGAGGAAAAACTCCAGCAACTGGTTAAAAACCATACGCAGCGTTCGCTAATCGGGGGTGTCGAAACGGTGAACGTTCTTCAACTCAACGCAGCCCTTTAATTTCTTTTCCTGGTGTCTGGTACAAACCCTTTGATACGATGGCAAATGCGTTCAATCTCAATAGCCTCATATGCCCTGCGGGGAAAACGCAGACCAGACATTGAATCTTTCTTTCACTCCCTTTTCAGTACCTATGAAAACCCTTCTTACTGCTTTCGTACTTAGTGCTTCCGCCCTGACCGTTCAGGCCCAGTCGGACTCCACGAAGGCATTGACGATCAGTGGCTACGCTGAAGTATACTATGGTTACGATTTTAACCGTCCCGCCAATCACCTTAGCGATGGCTTTCTGTACAATCATAACCGTCATAATGAATTCAATCTGAACCTGGGCTTCATCAAAGCCGCTTACCAAACCAACCGCGTCCGTGGTAACCTGGCTTTGATGGCGGGTACCTACGCCCAGTATAACCTGGCAGCCGAACCCGAACTTCTGCGTCACGTATTTGAAGCGAATGTAGGCGTAAAACTGGCGAAAGACCTCTGGCTGGATGCCGGAATCATGCCTTCGCACCTTGGCTTTGAAAGTGCCATTGGTAAAGACAACTGGACGCTGAGCCGTAGTTTACTGGCCGAAAACTCGCCGTACTACGAAACCGGAGCCAAACTTTCCTATGCCACGGGCCAGTGGTCGCTGTCCGCCTTGGTGTTGAACGGATGGCAGCGAATCCGGCGGGTCGATGGAAACCAAACACCCGCGTTTGGTTGGCAGGTACAATACAAACCTTCGGATCGCGTAACACTCAATTCCAGTAGTTTTATCGGGAACGACAAGCCCGACTCGACCCGACAGATGCGGTACTTCCACAATTTCTACGGCATTTTTCATCTGAGTTCCAAATGGGGTTTGATTGCCGGATTTGACAGCGGCTGGGAGCAGGCATCGAAGGGCTCCAGCGATTACAACTTCTGGTACTCGCCCGTGGGAATTCTGCGGTTTGCGGCGACGGATCGCTTCGCTCTGGCCGCTCGCTTTGAGTATTATGAAGATAAAAAAGGCGTGATCATTGCTTCGCCCGCTCCCTTTCAGGTATACGGATATTCGCTGAACGCTGATTACCGAATTTCGGATCAGGTGCTGGCTCGGCTGGAGGCTCGTCAGTTGAGCAGTTCGGAAAACGTGTTCCAGAAAAACGGGGGCTATACGGATCAGAGTACCAGTATCAAAACGTCGATTTCGATTGCGTTTTAGTAGCCTTTGAGCCTCCCGAAAGCTCTGGCATTTTCGGGAGGTGTTTTCATGGAAAGCTAATTACTTTTCCAAGGGAAAAACTTGCTTTCCCTCAGGAAAAAATGACAATTTTTAATCCTTTTCATCCATACGATCATGGAAAATTCCACCCGCCATTTTCTGGAACTCCTTCAGCAATCCCGGCGGGGAAAGTTTAAAGTCTACATCGGGATGAGTGCGGGCGTAGGCAAAACCTACCGGATGTTACAGGAAGCCCATACCCTGCACCGCAACGGCGTAGACATTCAGATTGCATTTGTCGAAACCCACGGAAGAGCCGAAACGGAAGCCCTGGTAACGGGGCTTCCGATGCTGGCCCGCCGGAAGGTATTTTATAAAGGAAAGGAACTGGAGGAGATGGATTTGGCGACGGTACTGGCCATCCATCCCGAAGTAGTACTGGTCGATGAGCTGGCTCATACCAACATTCCCGGCAGCAAAAACGAAAAACGCTGGCAGGATGTCCTCGAAATTCTGGACCAGGGCATTAGTGTCATTTCCGCCGTGAATATTCAGCATTTGGAAAGTCTGAATGAAGATGTCGAACGCATTTCGGGCGTACCCATTACCGAACGAATTCCCGACCACGTATTGCGGCTGGCTGACGAAGTCGTCAACATTGACCTCACAGCCGATGAACTCATTGCCCGTTTACAGGAAGGAAAAATCTACCATCGGGACAAGGTTCAGCAGGCTTTGCGTAATTTTTTCCAGTCCGAGAAAATCCTTCAGCTCCGCGAACTGGCCCTGCGGGAAGTAGCCACGCAGGTCGAACGAAAA
The DNA here is from genome assembly GCF_002261125.1 of Siphonobacter sp. BAB-5385. Classification (NCBI taxonomy): domain Bacteria; kingdom Pseudomonadati; phylum Bacteroidota; class Cytophagia; order Cytophagales; family Cytophagaceae; genus Siphonobacter; species Siphonobacter sp. BAB-5385. The sequence goes on from NZ_NMPS01000164.1 coordinate 2,680, forward strand.
ATTCAGAAAGAACTCCCCGGTACCGCCGAACCCGAGCGGTTTATGGCCTGTATTAGCTCCTCGGCAGACACCGCCCGCCGGATTATCCGCAAAACGGCCCGGCTGGCCTCGTATTACAATGCCCAGTGGGTGCTGTTGTACGTGCATACGCCAAAAGAAAACCAGAATAATATTTCCCTGGCCCTGCAACGTCATCTGATTAATAACTTCAAACTTGCAACCGAACTGGGAGCCGAAGTCATTCAGCTGCACGAAGACGATATTGCCCAGGCCATTACGACAACTGCCGAAAAACACCAGATTACGACGGTCTGCATCGGCAAACCACACCTGAGCTTACTTCAGGTGATCTGGCGTACCAATATATTCAGCCGACTGCTTAAACAACTGAGCGAGTCGGACATTGATTTGATCCTATTATCATGAAACTGAAGGCAAAGCTTTCGCTGGGATTGTGGTTTTTGTTTCTGGTCAGTTCCCTGCTGGGCGGACTCGGCCTGTATTTCCTACGGGAGCTGGCTCAGGATTCGCAGGACATTCTTAAAGCCAATTACGAATCCCTGAGCTACGTGGAGCAGATGACCAGCTTCATTGATAGCCGCGAAGACCGTTCACGCGTGACCGATATGCAGGAATTTGAAACGGCTTTGCGAAAACAGGAGCAAAACGTAACTGAAGTAGGCGAGCGGAACCTTACCCATCAGCTTCGATTGGGCTATACGCAATGGCAACGGGATACGAGTCAGTTTTTTCCCCTGAAAAGCTTACGCGAACCCTTGCACCGAATCTCCGAACTGAACCGACAGGCTATTTTTCGTAAGAGCCAAACGGCCCGTCAGACGGCCGATACCGCTCTGTTACTCCTCAGTTGTATTGCTACCTTCTGCCTTCTGGTGACGTTTTCGTTTGCCATTAACTTTCCTTCCTTCATTGCCAATCCGATTCGGGAACTAACCGGAAAAATCAAGGAGGTTGCCGCCCGTAATTACGCGACCCGGCTGGGTTTTCGTTCGGATGACGAATTTGGCGAACTCGCCGCCGCCTTCAATACCATGGCCCAGAAACTCGACCAGTGGGAAAACAGTAATCTGGCGAAAATTCAGTTCGAGAAGCGACGCGTGGAAACGGTAATCGCTTCCATGCCGGAAGCTATTATTGGTCTGGATGAAAAACGGACGATTCTGTTTGTGAACCCACTGGGACTTTCGCTCCTGGGGATGAAAGAGTCCGATCTGGTAGGTAAATACGCCCCCGATGTAGCCGTACGGAATGATCTGCTCCGCACGCTGTTGCAGGGCGACCGCGATGAACTGAAAATCGTGATGGAAGGGCAGGAGGGCTACTTCAGTCGCGAAACGCAACCCGTTAAAAACGGAGATACGCAGATTGGTGAAGTCATTGTACTCCGGAACGTTACCCGCTTTCACGATCTGGATCAGGCAAAAACCAACTTTATTGCAACGGTATCTCACGAGCTAAAAACGCCCATTTCAGCCATTAAGATGAGTCTGCAATTACTCACCGACAAGCGGGTGGGTGACCTCAACGAAGATCAGCAGCAACTCGTGTCGAGTATTCAGAGCGATGCCCAGCGGCTCCTGCGGATTACGGGTGAACTCCTGGAACTCTCGCAGGTGGAAACGGGCAATATTCAACTACAGATTGCTCCCGTATCCGCTGAAACGATTCTTTCCCTAGCCCAGGAAAGCGTTCGAAGTACGGCGGATCAACGACACGTGCAACTGGCCGTTCAGGTACCGCCTACTCCTTTATCCGTACTGGCGGATCCGGAAAAAACGGCCTGGGTACTGATTAATTTTCTTACTAACGCCATTCGGTACAGTCCGGAACAGGGAACTGTACAGATCATTATTCGACAAGTGGATCAATGGGCGGAATTCTCGGTACGCGATCAGGGGCGGGGTATTGAGGCATCGTACCTCAACAAGATCTTCGAACGGTATTTCCAGATCCCGAATGGCCAGGGCAAAACGGGTACGGGCCTGGGTCTGGCCATCGCCAAAGATTTCATCGAAGCTCAGGGCGGTAATATCTGGGCTCAAAGCGAGGGGTTGGGATATGGCAGCTTATTTGCCTTTCGATTACCGCTCCATACGTAACAAAAAAGCCTCTGGAAATCAGAGGCTCTTTTGTTAGGAATTCCTTAAAGCAAGTCCCACTTACCTGATTCTCTTCGTCCTTTTACGCTTGGCTTCTCAGAACGACAAAGCTTAGGAGCAAGCCTGATGAATGTCATGGATTCCTCGTAAAACCATCTCTACTTTTGCTTTCACTACCTGCAGAAATCGGATACTTTATCTCCTTGAATTCTGTAATCTTTCACCACAACCGTAAAGCATAAATTCATGACGAAAACATCGGTCCGAAAATTGGCCAAAGGCTGCTACGAACACATCGGTGGGCAGCTCGGTAAGCTTCTACTGGAAAAGTTTCTAAAAGAGGGTTGGCTTACCAAAGACGCCGCTGGGGACAAGCATTTTTATATGACCGAAAAAGGAACCCTGGAGTTTACTAAACTGGGTATCGACTTATCACTAATTAAATCCTGAACACCATGAATCTCATCCATGATTTTGATAACTTCTTTCTCCCGGCCGACAACCTTGAAGAAGCAAAAGATTTTTACAAAAACAAACTAGGGCTTGAAATGAAGTTCGACTTTTCCGACAAAGGAATGACAGCCTTTAAAGTCGGTGACAACGAACCGGCTATTATCCTTAACCGTATGCCGAATGCAAGTCCTGCGATTTGGTTTACCGTAGACGATGCTCAAAAGGCATATGAGGTACTCCAGCAAAAAGGGGTACATTTCCTAAGTGAACCTTTCGAAATAGCGACTGGGTTTGCGGTCGAATTCAGTGATCCGTTTGGTAATAAGCTTGGGATAACGGATTATTCGAAGATCAACGCATCAAGCCAGTCAATGACGAAGTAGTAGAATAAGATAATTATACTCCGTGTAGTACTATTCATTTTTGTCAGGAGATGAGTCCTTACCACCCTAAGACCTTCTACAAATAAGCGGTTTGTCAGATGCGAATTCCAAATCACGCTTCACATGTGTTATCAGGTTATCAAACCTTGAATTGCCTGTGATCTCATACGAACAGATACTATTTATAAAGGATAATACAAGTTTTTTTGATTGTAAAAATACGTATCATTGTATCATAAGTTTTAAGGGAGCAACAAATACGTTTAGAAGGATACTGCTGCAACCCTTCTTCACCACATGCGGCAGGTACGATGTTATAACCAGTATTATAAAATGGGTTAGAGTCAAGCTAAGTTTATTTGTCCTTGATTCTAGTTAACATTACGTAGCATTGATAAGAAAAGCTGTTAATCTTACGCTCTAAACCTCAACCTATGAAACCTCTATTTATTAACCTTTTCGTAATATTCCATTCCCTTCTACTAGATTCAACCTTCGCATCAGCACAAGGTAGCAAGCCTTTTGTCATTAAGGGTCGACTCCTCAATGCACCTTCGCAGTACGTATATTTTAATCAGGGAAATGCTGAAGATTCCTGCTTAACTGATAAACAGGGATATTTTACATTTCGGGGAGAAAACGAGGAAGAGTTAGAATACAGAATCATAAGTAAAATTCCTAATATTAGGAATATTCCCCTCGCTTTACATAACCAAACGGTGCATTTGGTTATTGATGGAACTAATAAAAATGCTTATGCTCCACTAGGCAGTATAAAAATGGATGGATCACCCTCATCATATGAACTTAATTATAATATAGGCGTCATTACTAATCAATTTTCTAAGCAGTTTAAGGTTCTCATCAATGAATTAAATTATTTAAATTCCGTTGGTGATAGTATAGCGATAAGTAACAAACAGAAAGAGCTGGACAAAGCAAGAATAAACTGGTTTTATGCCAGTAAAAAGGGTGTAGATAAAGCAATTAGCCCGGTGACTGCTTTTAATCTTTTAATTATTATGGAAACAGCCATGTATTCTGTCCCAGAGGATGACCAGCTTAAAAATGACCTTACTCAATCGTACAATCATGCCAGAAACAGGTTTTCAAAATCCAGATTAGTACAGGATCTATATACTGCCTTTGTCAAACAAAATACTATTTCACTTACCTTAAAGAATATAAATGATTTACCCTTTAAATTAAGAAATGAACAAAACGATACAATTTCATACGAAATGTTTAAAGGAAAATTGATTCTTGTCGACTTCTGGGCAAGCTGGTGTAAACCATGTCGTGAAGAGAATCCTATTTTAAAAAAGGCCTTTAGTTTATACGGAAAAGACAATTTTACGATTGTCAGCATTTCAATAGATAAGGAGGAGCAGAGAAAAAATTGGATTGCTGCTATAGAATCAGATGGGATTGGCGATTGGACCCATTTGATCAATGATTTTAACTCAGCATACAATGTAATCGACCGGTATGTCATTAACGCCATACCTTCAAACTTATTAATTCGACCCGACGGCACGATCGTAGAAAGAAATCTGCGAGGTCAGAAATTAATTGATGCGATTGGTCAGTATTTAAAGCCTTAAATCGTATATGCTTAAACAAACTACTACGCATTTGCGGTAGCCACAACTGCAAATGCTGCAGTAACAGTATTTGGAACTATCCTGCAAAGGGTGTAGATAGGCTAATCATGCATCTAATGATCAGAGTATTTCGAGCGAAATTGTTGCCGAAGGTACTCTTACGGCTTATTAACAATCAGCATACTTATAAAAGAGTGCTAGACAGTCAATGAAGGTCTTTTTACAAATACGCTACTTGTTTTATAAGCCCCTAGTACTAGTAATGATGATAGCACCAGGACTACCCATATACCCGTACTATTCAAACTTTTTGTGAGGTGTTGGTTTTTAGAGTTGATTTTGTACTTCATCAATTTCGTTTCCACAGTAGCTACATCGTCTACAAAATAGCTTCCTTTTTCATAGTAGGGCTTAATGAGCACTTTTCCCGTTTGGTCTACATAACCAACTTTACCATCAGCGATTACTATGGCTATTCCGTTATAAAATGGAGACACCTTGTCATAGATACAAGGTACCATTAAAACGCCCTGATTGTTAACAATACCCGTTTTTTTATCTTTTACAATCGAGTAATCTTTCAAAGCCTCGATCACGTCTGTATACACAAAAGGAACCAAAACTTTATTACTAGCATTAATTAGACCCCACCCTTCATCTGATCTCGCCCAGATAAAGTTACTATTTTCAGATTTTTTAAATTCAGTATACGTTAAAGGTATAATGATCTTACCATCAAACGTATCAACAAAGCCAACTTTGTTAGTTAACTGTATTTTACTTAGGTGATTAAATCTCTCAAATCTGTTCGTGTCAATTAAATCATAAATTAATGGCACTGCTAACTCTAAGCTATCTCCTAATAAGCCATATTTATTACCTTTTCTTACGATTTGCAGCGTATCTTCCATAAAGCTGTACTTCCCTCTACTCTCAATAAAGTCAAATTTTCCAGGCATAAGAAAATTTCCACTATGATCTATATAATTACTGGAATTGTTCGATAGTTTTACATAAGCAATTCCTTTATAAAAATCATTTACATATTTGAATCTCTTTTCAGAAAAAATTTTCTTATTAGATTTATCAATAAAGTAGCTAGATTGTGTCGAATCATAAACTGCCGCTAATCCCTCTGAAAAGTTAGATACATATGGATACATGATAGGTATTACAATTTCTCCTTTTTTATTGATAAAGCCTTTTAACCCTTGGTAATCAAAAAGGTAGGCCGTTCCTCTTTTACTTTTTACAACTCTTGCTATTCCATCATGGAATGAATCAATATTATCGTAATAATTATCAGTAATCCGGTGCCCCTTTTCATTGCACAAATAGGCTCTCCAGGAATTTCTATAAAAGATCGTGTCGTTATCTTTTAAATGCGGCGTTCTGATATATTTTCTGCAAATAAATACACCTTCACTTAACACGACTTCGTCGTACTTTTTTACCCACTTATATTTTTGAGCAAGTACAGTATCTTGAGTGGTACGGCTATGAATCACAACTTCCTTTTGTGAGTAGGCCGGGCTTGTGAAACCGAATAAAAGGATAAATAGTAGTACCAAATTGAAAAAGGAGGCAGACAGATTAGGCAGATATAGCATTTTCTTCATCAATTAAGTTTTGGGAAAATACTTATTTATACGTTATCCACGCAACTTAATATTAATTTATTGCGAAATTTTATCATTTAAACTTGCTGCTTCTTTAAACTTATTTCAAGTATCGCAACCTCAAGTATTAAAGTAGTTGTACTTATGAATTCCATTCTATTGCAAAGGCATTTATATCTATTCAAATAATTAAGATATATCCTATCTCAATTATTGCTCAATAGAATAACGGGACTTTAAGGGAAAGTGTAACTAGAAGTAATCTATGAATCTACCAATTCAACCCAGTGAATAGAAACCTAATGGAAAACATGATTGTAAATTAGTGGTTCAATCGGAGATATAGAGCCGAAGAAATCAAATTCATTTTATTCGGTCGAGTAGACGCCTGTAACCGTTGTTACGAAGTTTATGGCAGCCAGCCTTGTCGGTATGTCCTAATGGGAAACGTTTTCTTCTCTTTTAAAAGGGCCTTAAATCTGGCAGCAAGAGGCTAACAAAAAAAGACAAAGCAGCCGATTGCTACTTTGTCTTTCGAAGTCGGGATGGCGGGATTCGAACCCACGACCTCCACGTCCCGAACGTGGCAAGCTACCAGCTGCTCCACATCCCGCTGATGTGATCGAAATCTTGCCGTTTTAGCTAATTTCGGAGGGCAAAGGTACGATCTCTGGCGAGAATTCGCAAAATCAGGAACGTAAAAATTCCTGTCGGTATTGCAGTGGAGCCAGCCCGGTGGTTTGTCGGAATTGCCGGTTAAAGTGCGAAATATTCCCAAATCCACTCTGAAAACAAACTTCCGAAACCGTCAGGTCACCATCCGAAAGCAAAAGCTGACTGGCGTACCGAATGCGATACTCGTTCAGCGAATCGATAAAGGTCTTTTTCGTGACTTTCTTGTAATAGCGACAAAAAGACTGGGGCGTCATGTTAATTAGCTCGGAGATGGTTTCCAGACGAATCTCCTGCCGGAAATGCTCGGCCATGTACGCGTAGATTTTATTCAATCGTTCGTAATCCGTTTTCGGCAATTGGGCAAAAAACTGACTGGTATCCAGCGTATGTACTTCCTGACTATCGGCCAGCGTATGGAGCAAATCAAGCAGGCCCAGCAACCGGTGAAAATGGTTATCTTTCAGCAGATACTGCATTTCCTTCGTGGCCCGTTCCGCCGTTTTACCGTAAAAATGCAAACCGGATTTAGCTCGTTGCAATAAACGGGCAATGGGTAAAAATTCAGGCTTCCGGAAAAATTCAGGACCTAAAAATTCTTCCTTGAACTGAATGACAATCGAATGGGCCGGGTCCGTATTGTTCTCGTTTTTCCAGTAATGAGGCACGTTGGGCCCAATCAGTACTAGATCGCCCGCCTCAAAATCCGATACATTCGTACCCACAAAGCGTTTACCCCGGCTCGAAAGAATCAGCGTTAACTCAATTTCAGGGTGAAAATGATACGGAGCATCGAAGGCTTTCAGAACGTGCTCGCGAAAGGTAAAAGAACTATCAGGTAAAGCATCTATGTGTTCAAAAGATGGCTTCATCTTGTATGATTTTGATCCTTGATTTAACAAAACTATAGATTCTGGGTAGTATTACATAAGGTTCTGTTCAAAATATATGCACACTGCTTTTTAATAACTTTTTGAACGTTATCAACTATACGAAATAAAAATACCGCAGAAAGTTGCCTTGGCAAACTTCTGCGGTAAACAAACGTAGTACTTGGTATTATTTGCCAGCTCCGGATTTCAGTAAAGACTCGTAGCGATTCATGTCTTTGAAAAGCTTGAGTGATTCCCGGATTTCGGGATCTTTACTGAACGAATGTTCGCGTACTCCTTTTTGCAGGTAGTATCGTAGGATGACTTCCTGTTCCAGCATGTACCGGATTTCATCTTTGAATTTCAGAAGATCCGAATCTTTACTGTGAGCAAATTTGGTCTTCAAAACCTTCAGCTGCTCCTGTACCACATCGTAGTATTTTTCTTTTCGGGCGGACGCTTCCAGTTCCTCGAATTTCCGTTCCACGTCAGTTGTGTAATCGTAATCCTTGTCGCTCAGCCACTTCACAAATTCCTGATACTCCGCATCCGAAAGGCTGAACTCACGACCGTCTTTAATACTGGGGTGTTCTGACCGGTATTTGTTAGCGTAATCGAAAATGTAGCCTTTCCGTAAAAGACTCACCAGAATGGCCGACTGTGCCGGACGATCTACGGTAACGTCCGGAGCAATGCCCCCGCCGTCATACACCGTACGACCGCTTTTCTTGGTCTTAAACGCCGTTTGCAGGGAATCGGGAATTTTCCCCACTGATCCATCCGGATTCCGGTGACCGTAATCAATGGCCTGAATACAGCGACCCGAGGGAATGTAGTACTTGGCCGTAGTGATCTTGAGTTTGCTGTTGTAGCTCAAATCACGCGTGATCTGTACGAGACCTTTCCCAAAGCTTCGCTGACCGACCAGTACGCCCCGATCGTAATCCTGAATCACGCCGGCTACAATCTCGGCAGCCGACGCACTGCGGCTATTGGTCAGTACGACCAGCGGAATTTCGGCATCCATGGGTGGATTCAGGGCCGTGTAGGTTTTGTTCCATTCGCTGACTTTTCCTTTGGTACTGACAATTTCAGAATCTTTATTGACGAAGATGTTTGAAATATCTACCGCCATATTCAGTAGCCCGCCCGGATTGTCCCGCAAGTCCAGGATGACTTTTTTCATTCCTTTTCCTTTGAGATCGGTGAAGGCCTGGCGTACTTCCTTGGAAGCCGTTCCGGTAAAATCTTTCAGGTCAATGTAGCCTACTTCCTGATCAATCATGCCGTAGTAGGGGACATTCGTCATTTTCACCACATCCCGCCCTACGCTGATTTCCTCGGTATTTTGCTGGCCGTATCGCCGGATGCTCAGTTTCACGGTTGTACCCGTTTGCCCTTTCATCAGCTTATCGACGTTCATGCCGGGCTTTTTAATATCCAGGCCATCGATTTTCAGAATCTCATCCCCAATGCGAATTCCCGCTTTTTCGGCGGGTGTTCCTTCGTACACCATGAGTACCGTAAATCTGCCCTGTCGTTGCTGCGTTAGGATACCGATACCGTTGTATTTGCCGGTCGTCATGGTCATATAATCCTCGATATCGTCTTCGGGGTAATAGACTGTATACGGATCCAGATTTTTAAGCATCGCGTCGATGCCCGTCCGAATGGTTTTATTCGGATTCACCTCGTCCACGTAATACGTATTGAGTTCTTTAAACAACGTAGCGAAGATGTCGAGATTCTTCATGATCTCGAAGGTCCGCTCTCCCGGGTCCGTGAAGGAAAACAATCCGAGGCCTCCGACCAGGCAGGTAGTAAGAATGCCGACTTTCAGAGCGGTACGTTTCATGCGAATAAGGGCTGGCGATGAAATCCTGTTTTTAAGAACAATTTAGCGATTTTTTTTCAATTTTCGGTTATCTAACGGCGAGATTTGCAAATTCGCCGGAGACTATTGCCCGTTTTCGCCTTAGGGAAGCGTCGGTGTACTGGTTTTCCCGAGTTGTTTGAGTACGAATTTCATCTTTTTCTCGATGTCAGCGAAAGGCAGGATTTCTTTGGCTACGTACACAAAAGCAATCGCCACGGGTACCGATTCGACCTCCGTAATGAGGGCTTTATGCAAGCGATACGCTTCCCGCATCCGGCGTTTAATTAGATTTCGATCAACCGCTTTCTTGAAGTTTCGCTTGGATACGGATACCAGAATCTGCGGAAGCGGAGCCGTACCGGAAGCCGGCAAGGCATTCACTTTCAACGGATAACTGAATACACCCATACTCGTATTGTCCTTCCGGGCAAACAGCTGGTCAAGCATTTTTTTGCTTTTCAATCGTTCCGTTTTCCGCAAACGCTGATCCATGGGTCGGGCTCTAAGTAAGAAGGTAATCGCGATACCTGCGTTCGGATTTCTTCTGAATGAATGGAAATGAATGAACGGCAAAGATACGGCGAAAGTACCGCAGGCCGTTCCAGAAATAAGGAAGCACCCCAAACCGATGTCCACGATGTCTGCCAAACAAATACTCTTAGTCGAAGACGATCAGCGTTTATCCGAAAGCATTTCGCGAACGCTCACCCGTAAAGGATACGAAGTATCGCCGGTTTTTGACGGTACGGCCGGATTACAGGCGGCCCTGGGCCAGCGATACGATCTCGTCATTCTGGATGTGGTTCTGCCCGGTCTGGATGGCTATGCCATTTGCGGTGAACTCCGTCGGCAACGCCCGCGGCTACCCATTCTGATGCTCACGGCTCTGGATGATACGGAAGATCGCCTGCGGGGCTTTGAACAGGGCACGGACGACTACCTCGCGAAGCCCTTCGATATTCGTGAACTGCACGCCCGTATGCTGGCCCTGCTTCGCCGGAATGAGTTCATGGACGAGATTCCGATGCAAACCCGGCTTCAGATCGCCAATCTGGAAATGAACCTGTTGAGCAAAACCGTCACCCGGGATGGCGAAAAGCTGGAGCTGACCGCCAAGGAATACGCGTTGCTGGAATACTTACTGCTGCATCAGAATCAGCTTATCACCAAAATGGAACTGCTGAAAGAAGTCTGGGGCCTGAACTTTGATCCGGGTACCAACATCGTTGAGGTCTACATTGCCTATCTGCGGAAGAAAGTCGATCGTCCCTACGAACCCAAGCTCATTCATACCAAACCCAGCCAGGGATACATTCTCCGGCCCGAGTATTAATTATGTTCATTCGCTACAAACTGGCCTTGCTGTTTTCACTGGTCGTGGCCGGATTACTGACTTTATTTTCGGCCGTGATTTACCAGATTTCCGCTTCGTACCGCGAGGAGGAGTTTCTGGGCCGACTGGAAAACAAGGCTCGCACAACGGCCCGTTATCTGATGGATGTCAAGGAAATCGATAATGATTTGCTGAAAATCATCGATCAGAATTCGCTGACGTCCTTATTCGAAGAACAGGTTCTCGTGTTCGACGAGCATAATCGATTGCTGTATTCGAGTCTGGACGATCAGCCGCCCCAGTATGATCCCGCCTTGCTGGCTGAAGTACGCGAAGAAAAGCGGGTGGAGCAAAGTTCGGCCAAAATTGACCTGATTGCCCTGGCTCTGCCCTCAAGTCTGAAAGCTTCGGGCAGTGAATACGTCGTGCTGGCTTCGGCCTACGATAAATTCGGTAAAAGCAAGCTTATTTATTTGCGAAATACGCTGATGATCTGCTGGGTCGTGGGCGTAGGACTGACCGTAGTCGTCAGTGGTCTGCTGGCGGGTTTGTTTCTGCGGCCCATCGCCACGATTAATACCCAGATTCAGCAGATTACGGCCCAGAATTTGAAAGAGCGTCTTCCGGAAGGCAATGGGCGGGACGAAATGGCTCAGCTGGCGATCAACTTTAATCAGATGCTCAACCGGCTTAACCTGTCTTTTGAACAACAGAAGAGCTTTGTATCCCACGCTTCGCACGAACTCCGAACGCCCCTGGCGGCCATGAAAACCGATATTCAGTCGGGTCTGGAAGAAGCCTTATCCTCGGAAGAATATCGCCTGATCCTGCGGGATCTATTTCAGGATACGCAACGTCTCATTGGCTTAACCAATGGACTTCTGCAACTGGCTCGTCCGCTGGACCCGGTACTCCGCCGGAAACTGATTTCCATTCCTGAATTATTGCTGGACATTTACGCGGAACTCAGTTCGTTGCGAAAAGCTCAAAAGCTGGTCTTTGAGCCCGTACTCGATGAACGCCGAGAGCTTCTGGTACCCGGTGACGAAGCTTTGCTAAAGACTCTTTTCACGAATCTGATTGATAACGCCTGCAAGTACTCGTCTACGCACGAAGCATTCATTCGGATTGGAAGCGATGCAACCCATTGCCTGATCGCCATCGAGGATAAAGGTATCGGCATCCCGCCTGAAGATCAGGAACGGGTTTTCGGACCTTTTTTTCGAGCAAACAATGCGTTGATTTATAGTGGGTATGGCATTGGCCTGGCCGTTAGTCAACGGATTGCGGAATGGCACGGAGGCAGCATTTCGCTCCATAGTACGCTGGGGCAGGGGAGTACCTTTACCGTTCGATTACCCCTGAGCTAAAGGCCCTTTGCCCGTTTATTTTAACATCGCTCGAAATGCGAACTTTATCCCGGTAATCAGCATATTCGCCGCTTTGAAATTTGATACGAAATGTACTTTCGTACTTTAGTGTACAACAACACACGGACGACTTGTGCGAGAATTTAAGACGAAAACTTTTACTCAATCGTTGACCGGGCTGATGCACCTGGCATTCTGGGCATTTTTTTTGTCCCTGCCGTTTCTGCTTCGTTCCCCCCAGAACCCGCCGGGTACGCCCAAGGTAAAGGTACCAGACGAGGTGGTGATTCTATTACAGATGCTCACCATTCCGCTGTTTTACATTAACGCTAATTTTCTGATTCCCCGGGTATTACAGCGTCAGGGCGTCTGGTATTACCTCGCCTATATTTTGCTGTCGGTAACGGGCGTTTTGTCCATCAATCTGAGCTTACGCAATTACGTTTTCTTTCCCGAACTTCCTTCCGCTCGCATCACCTTTTACACCCTGTTTCCGGTCTTTTTCATTCTGGCGATTAGTACCATTTACCGTCTACTGAGTGATTATCTGTCGGATCAGCAAGAGCGGAAAGAGCTGGAAAACGAACGACTTAAATCCGAATTGAGCTTCCTGCGTTCGCAGATTAGTCCGCACTTTATGTTCAACGTGCTTAACAGTATCGTATCGCTTTCCCGCAAGAAATCGGATATGGTTGAACCCGTAGTCATTCAGCTTTCGGATTTGATGCGGTATATGCTTTACGAGTCGAATGGCTCGCGGGTTTCGCTGGAAAAAGAAATCAAGTACCTTAACAATTACATTGATTTACAACGAATTCGTTTTGGTAACGATGTGAAGATTCATTTTCACGCGGATAATCAGCTCACGCACCAGTTAATTGAGCCCATGCTGCTGATTCCATTCGTTGAAAATGCATTTAAACACGGGGTTGGTCTGATTAGTGATCCGGTGATTGAAGTGTCGCTCGAATCCAGGGATCATACGCTGATCTTTACGGTGCGTAACAAAGTCAATCGTCGGTTCAAGGAGGTTAAAGACGGTAGTTCAGGCATTGGTTTGCCCAATGTAAAACGCCGGCTGAGCCTGTTGTACCCCGAATCGCACGAATTAGTGATTGACGAAAATTCGGACTGGTACGAAGTAAAACTTACCCTGCACTTTACCAATGACCACCCTTTGAAAGACCGCTCCTGGAAAGAAGCTGTGAATCACTAACCAAATTCATTTTCGAAATGAATCAGTAGTGAATCCAACTATTTACTTTTGCGGTGTACCCAAAACAAACGAAACCATGATGAACTGCCTCGCCGTTGACGATGAGTCGTTAGCCCTTGACTTACTGGAAGATAACATACGAAAAGTACCCTTTCTGAATTTAGTAAAGCGTTGTAAAAATGCCTTCGAAGCTCAGGAGGTGATGCAGCAGCAGCCGATCGATCTGCTATTTCTGGATATTCAGATGCCGGGTATTAGTGGGGTACAGTTTGTCCAGAGCATGACGCAGGCTCCGATGGTCATTTTCGTAACGGCTTACGAAGAGTTTGCCCTGGAAGGATTTAACCTCGACGTACTTGATTATCTGCTCAAGCCCGTCTCTTTTGAACGCTTCTTAAAAGCAGTCAATAAAGCGTACGAACTCCATAATTTGCGGCATCAGGAAACGCCAGTAGTAGCCGAGCCTACGCCCGCTCCCACCCAGGAATACCTGTTTGTCAATGCCGATTATTCGTTAGTAAAAATCCGTATTGCCGATATTCTATACGTAGAAGGATTAAAGGATTACGTAAAGATTTATCTTGAAGGACAGAGCCGTCCGGTAATTACGCGACTGACGATGAAAGCCATGGAAGAAAAGTTACCCAGCGGTCCTTTTCTACGCGTTCATAAATCGTTCATCATTGCATTCGATAAAATTGAATCGATTCGTAACTTACGGATCAAAATTGGTCAGGTACACATCCCCATCAGTGAATCGTACGGAGAGGCCTTATTCAAAGCCATCAATGCGGGTAAAGTTGAATGAGTTCGCTTTTTGATAAGACTGAAAATTTTCGTCTTATCTCTCTTTATACGATCTGATCGGCAGAAAATTGAAGGGAGTATATTTCCGATTTTTACGCTAGTGGCTTTCCGCTCAGATTGATTTTTATTTGATTCAGTATTCCGCAGCCTCTTACGGGCCTGCCCTTTCAAATTCGATTATTCGCTGATTTTCATAGCCCGGCTAATGCTACGAGCACGAGCCGAAAAAGGAATCCCCTTGTGGGTAGTTTAAGTTTTGGGGTGAGAGTAACCGTCGTTTCTTTGAAGCGACGGTTCTTTTTTGTACCTAACGTCCCGCTTTCACACAAAACCTTTTTACGGTATGTCCACATTTCGGGATCAGGTCGTCTGGATTACGGGAGCTTCGTCAGGCATTGGCGAAGCCTTAGCTCATGCCTTCGCCCGCGAAGGAAGTCGTCTGGTACTTTCAGCCCGGCGAGAAACCGAATTACAGCGGGTGGCTCAAGAGCTGGCTCTGCCCGCCGACCGCGTCCGGATTGTGGTCATGGATATGAGTCAACCCCATACGTTTACTGCTTGCCTTCAGGACGTTTTACAAACCTTTGGCCGTATTGATATTCTGGTACAGAACGCAGGGATTAGTCAGCGGTCACTGGCTCTGGAGAGCTCCATCGATGTAGATCGTCGGCTGATGGAGGTCAACTATTTTGGCGTCGTTGCCCTGACTAAAGCGGTATTACCCACGCTACTAGCTCAGAAAAGCGGCCTGATTGTACCCGTTTCAAGCATTGCCGGGTACGTCGCTACACCGATGCGGACGAGTTATGCCGCCTCCAAATTCGCTATTCGTGGTTTCTTTGATTCGCTACGGGCCGAAATCTGGCGGGAAGGACTTTGGGTGACGATCATCTGTCCGGGTTTCATCAAAACCGCTATTTCGCTTAATGCCCTGAACGGTCGCGGCGAAGCCAATAACCGGATGGATGAAAACCAGGCCCGGGGCATCCCCGCCGATGTATGTGCCGAACGTATCCTCAAGGCCCTCCGCTCCCGCAAGCGGGAAGTGTACATCGGAGGCCTGAAAGAAGTAGCCGGGGCCTACCTCAAACGATACGCACCCGGCCTGTTGTGGTTGATGATCCGTAACTACAAAATTCGCTCCTAACGGCTGCTGACTTTAGCCGACTTGTGCTGATCGGCGTAGTCTACGACCAAATGACAGAAGGCCCGGATGCCCAGTTCAAACCCGCCTTCGTCAATGTAAAAGTCCGGCGTATGGTGTGGAGCGGTTTGTGCCTGGGATTTGTTAAGCGGAGCTCCGCCCAGGAAGAAAAACAGTCCGGGTACTTTTTGCTGGAAAAAGGAGAAATCTTCCGCTCCGGTTACGGCGGGTGTCAGCAGAACGTTGTCTTTCCCGGCCACTTCTTCCAGCGAACCAACCATCTGATCCGTCAGGGCCGGATCATTATAAGTAACGGGATACATGACATCAATTTTCACATCCGCTTTGGCTCCCTGGCTTTCGGCTGTTTTTTCGGCCACCTGCCGAAGGTTGTCATGAATCACCTTTTGCATCGGAGCATCCAGGTAGCGAATGGTGCCCATCATATTCACTTCTTCGGGAATAATGTTCTGCCGGATGCCCCCGTGAATGGCCCCGACTGTTACGACAGCCGCTCCGCTAGTCAGATCCAATTTACGACTAACGATCGTTTGCAGATTATTGACAATCTGAGAAGCCGTTACAATCGGATCGATACTCAGCCAGGGATAGGCTCCGTGCGATTGTTTGCCTTTCACTTTCACACTGAAGAAGTCAACGGCAGCCATGGTACCTCCGGGCCGGTATTTGATCTGCCCAATGGGTGTCTGAGCATTGAGGTGTAAGCCGAAAATGGCATCTACCTTAGGATTTTCCAGTACGCCTTCTTTAATCATCAAAGCCGCTCCGCCTTCTTCGCCCTGCGGGGCTCCTTCTTCGGCGGGCTGGAAAATAAACTTGATGGTTCCTTTTAGCTCATTCTTTACCCCGGCCAGTACTTCGGCTACGCCCATCAGAATGGCTACGTGGCCATCGTGACCGCAGGCGTGCATAACCCCCGTTTGCTGTCCGTTATATTCGGTGGTAACCTTTGAAACGAAAGGAACGTCTACGCGTTCTGTTACGGGTAAGCCATCCATGTCCGCCCGTAAGGCAATGACCGGACCGGGTTTACCCCCTTTCAAAATGGCTACAACACCCGTCTTGGCAACGCCCGTTTTTACCTCCAGTCCCAGAGCCTTCAAATGAGCCGCTATCTTCTCGGACGTACGGAATTCCCGGTTTCCCAGCTCCGGATGTTCATGAAAATCCCGCCGCCAGGTAATCACTTTTTTCTCAATCTCTTTAGCCATCTGATCCATGCGTTTTTTAACGGGATCCACCGCAGCATGACTCCCTAGAGAGACCAGTAGTAAGGCGGCCAAAATAGAATTTTTCATAGTTTTCTCTGGTTAGAACAGACCTGATTTTAAAAATAGTCACAAAATATAATTTTGCCTCATAAGCCTTTTAACCAATGAAATCAGGCCTTTACATGACTAGTAAGAAAAAAACATAGGAAATTTAGTAAAAAAAATACTTTCCTATTGCCTGACAAAATAAACCTTATACTTTTGCAATCCATTGGAATTTTCCTTAACCAAAACTTCATCAACATCGTGATTATTTTTTTCCTTACATCCCCTAAACCAGGGCCGATTCTCTGCGGCCGTCCGGTTTTCTAACCATCGTCAGCTCTTCTGGGATTACTCAGGTATTCATTCGGCCTGAGCCGGAAGTCTATGTTGCCAGTCTTACCGGCAAGAGTCTGGGTATTCATTCCTGTGTTACCTCCCGTTCGTTGTTGCAACCCTGAGGGCTTACGTACAGGAACGTGCAGTAGCGGCTACGGCTACTATGGCTGGTAACGATAAATCCATTCTGATGTCATGAGCAGGGAAATGAGCTATGGCGTAGTTACAAACGGCACGGCTAGCCGATGAACCTCTGAATTCAGCAACGTATGACAACTGTTTCAGCAGTTGTATGCGATCTTAAGAAGGGCGGTAATGTTTCTACTGATGCTTTGACTTCTGCCATAGGAAGCCAGAGTTACAACGTACCTCGCTAGGACCAGGCAAACAACCAGATTTTGCTAAGGTGGGTCATGGATTGTTTAATCGCTCACCTACAGACGGATTCTCGTTCCTACTATTTCCGCCCCGGTTTATACCAGATACCTCTGATCGATTTCAGCTTTTGAACGAGCCACGAATTTGCTGGCAACGGATAACTAACTCCTTGTTTCTTTCCCTTCACCGAGGCGGCCTCTTTTGAAGAACAGGCCGCCTCGGTATCTATGTATAGTCTCTATTTTCCTGTAGCCACCGTCCTTTTTTTACACACCTGATACCGAGACTAAATCGCAAATTATAGTACTATATACTCAACCCATATTGGAGGAGTAAATTTTGATTTTTGTCCCGCTTTCCAGGATGCTAAACATTGGATAACTCCAGAATCATCAAAATTTAATTTCTTTAAAAATTTTAAAATATATCTAATTTTACTGGAGGACATTGATCAATTTATCAAAAATTCTGCCTTCAAAGAGCTTTTATTAGCATTTTTAAAAAAAACGGCTTTGGATCATTTCCTTAAAATGTAATTACCTAAATAATATTTTACCGAATTTTATTCGGATATCTATAGCAAACAGCTAATTTTGTAGCCCATTTTTAAAAGGCCTCCTTCACAAAGGCTATTTTTAAGTAAAAATGCTCACATTTTAAAATTATACTTTAAGTACTTAGCCATTACTTACTTCATCAACTTTTAAAGCTATGCCTAACTACTACACGCTCCTTTCCACGCGAAATTTTTTGCTTTCGTCAGCCTCTTTTATCGGATAGAATTTGCTGGATTCTCCCATCAGTAAGGCTCTGCTTTTCCTGTTTCCTTTTTGTCTATTTCTTAACCAATTTACCACAACCATGAAGAAACTTTTATTCTTCACTTTTCTGATGCTATTCGGGTGGATTGCCCAGGCACAGGATCGTATCGTAACGGGTACCGTTACGGCCTCCGAAGATGGAGCACCCATTCCTGGGGTTACTGTTGTTGTCAAAGGCAGTAACACCGGAACCAATACAGACGCGAAGGGCACTTACCGGTTGACCCTACCTGCAAACGGTACTACCCTGGTATTCAGTGCGGTCGGCTTCGGTCGTAAAGAAGAGGAAATCAACGGCCGGACGACGATTGATGTCGTTCTTCAGTCGAGTGTTGAATCGCTGAACGAAGTGGTCGTCACCGCACAGGGTATTGAAAGAGATACGCGTTCGCTGGGGTATGCTACTCAAAATGTAAATGGTTCCGCCTTGGCCCAACGTTCGGAGCCCAACGTCCTGAACACCTTACAGGGTAAAGTAGCCGGGGTTAATATCACGAGTTCTTCGGGTGCTCCGGGTGCCTCTACGAACATCAACATCCGTGGAATTACTTCCTTCAATGGTAGTAACCAGCCGCTGATCGTTGTGGATGGGATCATCTTCAACAATGACGTAGACAACTCTCAGAATACGCTTTTTGGATCTCAGCCTTCTAGCCGTCTTTCTGACATTAGCCCCGAAAGTATTGAGTCCATCAACGTACTGAAAGGCCCTGCCGCTTCGGTATTGTATGGTTCCAGAGCTTCCGCCGGGGTGATTGTGATTACCACGAAAAGCGGAAAGGGCTTAAATGGCAAAACCGAGGTGACGTTTAACTCTTCGGTTAACTGGCAAAATGTAGCGTATCTGCCTAAGCTTCAGAACCAGTACGGACAGGGTACACAGAACAATTACGTAAATAACAGTACGGCTTCCTGGGGACCTGCTTTTGGTACGCCTGGTTTCGAAACGGTACAGAACTTCCGGGGAGAAACGGTTCCTTACCGGGCTTACCCAAACAACATCCGGGATTTTTATAAAACGGGAACCATGTTCCAGAACGCCCTGAACATTGCGGGTGGTGATCAGAACAACAATTTCGCGGCTACGATTTCCAGCACCATTCAGAATGGGGTCGTTCGGGAGAGTGATTTCGATCGTCATAGCGTACAAGTGGGTGGAAACAGCAAGCTGAAAAACGGTATTAAACTGGGCGGAACCATTACGTACGTAAAAACGGCTCAGAAAAACACGCTGATGGGTAATGGAGGTAGTGCTTTTGGACAGATTACGCGTATTCCCAGAAGTTACGATCTGGTAAACACCCCGTATCTGGATCCCCTCACGGGTGAAGATTTTTACTTCGTGAATGGTCAGAATCACCCGTTATGGAGCATCCAGAATACCTTCTTTAACAGCAACGTTGACCGTGTTTTTGGTAACCTTTCCGTCGGATACGACATCACGAACTGGCTGAACGTTAGCTACCGGGTGACTGCGGATACGTATACGGACAACAGAAAGCAGATTCAACGCGTGGGAGCCGCCCGTGCACCTCAGGGCCAGATCGATGAAGATCTACGTTTCCGGTCGGAGTTAAACGGTGACCTGTTGATCAACGCCAAGAAAAATGATCTGTTTGTACAAGGCCTGAATGCGAATCTGTTGTTAGGACAAAACCTGAACCAGCGGTCGTACAGAGAATCAGGCGTTATTTCAGAATCACTGGCTATTCCTGGTTTTGACAACGTGGGCGTAGGTTCCGTATTTACTAAATCCTATGCGTCTACCAACCGACGCCGCCTGGTAGGTCATTACGGTCAACTTTCGTTGGATTACAAATCGTATCTGTTTCTGGAATTATCGGGCCGCGTAGATCAGTCTTCTACGTTACCAAAGGAACAAAATGCCTATTTCTATCCTTCGGCTGCGTTGAGCTTTGTCCCGCTTGAAGCGTTTAACGTAAAAACGGAAGCAGTTTCTTATTTGAAAGTGCGAGGAAACATTGCCCGGGTAGGTCGTGATGCTGATCCGTATCGCTTACAGTCTTTCTTTACTTCAGCGACTTTCGGTAATAACGTTGCGGATATAACCTTCCCGCTGAATGTGGGCGGTACTAGCCTCCCCGGTTTTCAACCCGATGGCCGGATTGGTTCCACGAACTTAAAACCTGAGTTCGTAAACTCCTTTGAAGTAGGTCTGAACGTAGGCTTCTTCAACAATCGTCTGGGCGTTGATTTTACATATTTCAATACCAGAAGTACCAGCCAGATTTTCAACGTAGCGATCTCAAATTCCAGCGGTTACGACACTCGCACGACGAACATCGGCGAAATGCAGAACAAAGGGATTGAGTTACAGCTTTCGGCTACGCCTATTCGTACGTCTTCCTTCAAGTGGGATGTGTTGTTGAACTTTACCCGTATTCGCAATAAAGTGGTTGCGATCTCGGAGGGTGTTAACAACTCCAACATCACGGGCGACAGTTTCTCCGGTATTGCTCCTTCGATTGCCGTTGGTTACCCCTACGGCGTAATCATCGGAACGGCCAATGCCCGTACCGAAAGTGGTGAATTGCTGGTTAACCCCAATACGGGCTTATTCGTGCCCGGTATTGCCGGACAAGTAATCTCGAATCCGCAGAAAGACTGGGTGGCTGGTTTGACGAATAACTTCTCGTACAAAGGTTTCACGTTATCCGCACTGGTGGACGTCAATAAAGGCGGACAACTCTATTCCTTCTCTCAGGTAGATATGCGAAATGCCGGCCAGACGGAAATTACCGGTGTTGACCGTAACCAGCCCCGCATTTTACCCGGCGTTATTCTCAATGCGGATGGAACCACCCGTCCGAATAACATTCAGATCTCCGCTCAAAGTTACTGGCAGAGCCTGGGTGGTTTAGCATCACAAGGAGCCGTATTTGACGCAACGGCGTATCGTCTTCGGGAGGTTGCTCTGAACTACGCCCTTCCCAGCTCGCTGCTGAGCCGTACGCCTTTTGGCAACATCAGCATTGGCGTCAGTGGCCGGAACCTGTGGATGTACGCTCCTGGTTTCCCCAGCGATCCTGAAATCAATACGCAAGGAGCCGGTAATATTCAAGGTCTAGACCTGAACGGTATTCCTACTACACGCAATTATGGAGTTAACCTTCGTGTAACATTCTAATTCTGTACTTAGATGAAGTTCTCAGCAATACATAAAAAATGGATAAAGGGAGTAACGATGGCCTGTTCGGTAGTCGCTCTTTCTTCCTGCTCGGATTATCTGGATATTAATCAGAACCCCAACAATCCTATTACCGTACCTCCTGCTACCCTGTTACCCAGTGGACTGGCGGGTTCTGCGTTCTCTAATGCCAATGACCTGAACCGCTTTGCCAGTGTGATCATGAGCGTAACGGCCGGAGCCAACGGTAGCCCCGTTACCTGGGATCGCTACAATACGGATGGATCTGATTTCGGAAACCAGTGGCGATTTGAAATCTACGGTGGTGCTCTGATCAATTATCAGAAACTTATTGAAGTAGCCCAGACGAGCAATTCCAACGCCTATGTCGGCATTGCCAAAATCATGAAGGCGTATACGTTTTCCATCGCAACGGACGTATGGGGTGATGTGCCATATTCGCAAGCTCTGCAGGGAGATGCCAATACGCAACCTCGACTGGATACGCAGAAAGAGATTTACCTGGGCGATAATGCCAAGGGCATTCAAAGCCTGTTTGACCTGGTGAAAGAAGGGTTGGCTGATCTGGAAAAAACCAGTAGTACCACGCCCGGTAGCGACGACATCGTTTACGGCGGTACGATCGAAAACTGGAAAAAAGCCGGTAACACCTTACTGTTGAAGCTAGCCTTGCAAATCAGTAGCGTAGAGCCCGCGAAGGCGAAGTCAATCATTGATGAAGTCATTCAAGGCAATGACTTCATTACGACGAATGCTCAAAATCTGGCCGTGAATTTCGGATCGCAGGTAGGTAGCCAAAGTCCGATTTACACGTACACATACAACTCTTCCTTCAGTACGGATCAGTTAATCAGTACCCGTTTCGTAACGTTACTGCAAGGATTGAAAGACCCCCGGCTTCCGTTATTCGTAACCCGGCCTACCGGCAACTACGTAACCATTGATAACGGTTTTGCCGGTACCCCTCCACCGGCGGCGAATCGCTCCATGTTCAGCTCGTACGTAACGGGTGAAAACGGAGAAGGTCCCGTTCGGTTAATTACCAACTGGCAGCGTGCCTTCATCTTAGCCGAATCTGCTATCCGCTTAGGTACGGCAGGCGATGCTCAGAAACTTTACGAAGAAGGCATTCGGACGTCCATGGCATCGGCGGGTATTTCTGACGCGGACATCAGTGCTTACTTCACGGCGAACCCTACGGTCGTAACGTTAGCGGGTAGTAATGAAGAGAAGATCAAACAGATCATTACGCAAAAGTATATTTCACTGTACGGCAATGGTCTTGAGCAGTGGAACGACTGGCGGAGAACCGGCTACCCCACCTTAGCTCAGCACCAGAACGCGGTCGGCGTGGACGGAACGCGTCCGGTTCGGGCTCGTTACATTGATCAGGAAATTGCCAGAAATCCTAATTTCCCGAACAACATACTTCAGAACGTACGGGTTTGGTGGGATGTGAACTAAACACACTTCTAATTATCGACACAGATGAAAAACATATTTCTTTTAATGATCCTGTGCTTTCCCATCCTGCTTACGTCTTGTAAGGATGATTTTGGCACGTTTTACGAAGACAACCGACCCGCAGTACCCGTGACGTTCCCCGGTACGACTACGTACGGATTCAATCCCTACATCACGAAATCCATTAAGGATTCTACCTCAGCGATTGAGTTCACGCTGTCTATTCCAGCGAGTAGCGGACGTACGATTAAGGAAATCACTCGGGTTTCGGCTGGAAACAGTAGCATTAACGCAGGTTCAGTAGCGAACGCTACGTACATTGCCCAACCCATTGCAGGCAATGGAACTTCGGTTAAATTCACCACGACGCTGGTTGAATTTAAATCCAAATCAGCTGCTAATGCTCGTCTCGTCACGGCCAACGGTGAAATCGCCTTCATGTTCCTAGTTACACTGGACAATGGCGAAACGATTATTCCCGTACAAGTACGCGTACGACTAACGCCTTAGTACACCAGAACTGAAAAGAGCCTCCGGTATCCCGGAGGCTCTTTTTTTATAATCCGCGATTAGACTTATCGTTCAATCGCCTGCGTCAGATCCTCGATCAAATCCTCCACATCCTCAATTCCTACGCTCAGCCGAATCAGCGTATCCTTCAACCCGGATTTTTCGCGTTCGGACTTGGGAATACTAGCGTGCGTCATGCTCGCTGGGTGCGTACAAAGCGATTCCACGCCACCGAGCGATTCGCCCAATGAAAAAACCTTAAAGCTCGACATCACCCGAACGGCTTCTTCGTAATCATCGCCTTTAAGTTCGAAGGAGAGCATTCCCCCGAAATCCCGCATCTGTTCCACCGCCAGTGCATGCCCCGGGTGCGTAGCCAAACCGGGGTAATACACCTTGCCAACCTTCGGATGATTGTTTAGAAACTCCGCTACCTGCCGGGCGTTTTCGCAGTGCTGTTTCATGCGAATGTGTAACGTTTTGATTCCCCGCAACACCAGAAAACAATCCTGTGGACCGGGTACCGCTCCGCAGGCATTCTGGATAAACCGCAAACGGGAAGCCAGCTCATCGTCATTGAGCATCAACGCTCCCATCACGGTATCGGAGTGTCCACCGAGGTATTTCGTTACGGAATGCATGACAATATCGGCTCCGAGATCCAGCGGGTTTTGCAGGTAAGGGGAAGCAAAGGTATTATCCACCACCGTAAGAATGCCGCGACTACGGGCCTGAGCAGCCAGGGAACGAATATCCAAAATACGCAGCAGTGGATTCGTGGGTGTTTCCAGCCAGAGCATTTTGGTCTGTTCGGTGAAAGCCGTTTCAACGGCGGCCGGGTCACTGAGGTCAATGAATTTGAATTTTAGCCCAAAGTCTTCAAAAATGCGTACGAAAATCCGGTACGTGCCTCCGTATAAATCATTCGTCGCCACAATTTCATCGCCCGGCTTGAATAGCTTCAGTAAGGCATCCGTTGCGGCCAGTCCCGAAGCGTAACAAATGCCGTGTTGGGCATTTTCCAGGGCTGCCAGGGCGTTCTGCAGGGCCGTTCGGGTGGGATTATGCGTTCGGGAATACTCGTACCCTTTATGCACACCCGGAGCCTGCTGTACGTACGTGGAAGTTTGGTAAATGGGTGTCATGATGGCTCCCGTAGACGGGTCCGGTTCAACGCCCGCATGAATGGCTTTCGTGGCAAAACGCATAGCAATCGAAGTTTTAAACGTGTCGCAGCGTACGTTAGCCGACGTAAAGTTCAACTAACGATTCGTGAGTACTTCCCCAGGGAAGCAACTGCGAGGTTAAGCAATCTTTTTCAGATCAGTCCGGAAATCAGGTAATTCTTTTAACTTACCCTTTCTTAAGATCAACCTTTATGAAACCTTACGTTCTGTTTATTCTACTTCTCTTTAGCTTTTCTGACAGTGTGGGCCAACACTTGAAAGCTGGTTTTGATCCCAACGAATACCGCGACATGCTGGGGCTGTTCATGCAGCAGGTAGATACGGCCAAATCCGACCTGATTCCAATTCCCACGCAGTATAAACGACTCTATCGTAGTCCTGAATACGAACTCAAAAACCTCTGGGAACTCTGGCAACGAACGGACGGCGTAGCGGTAATTTGTGTTCGGGGAACGGTACAGGCGACTCCCAGCTGGCTCGAAAACTTCTACGCCGCCATGGTTCCGGCTACGGGCGAACTGGATCTGGGTAGCGGGAGAAAATTCCGTTATCAGCTGGCCCAAGATTCCAAAGCCACAGTACACGTCGGCTGGATGCTGGGTTTAGCGGATTTGGCTCCGACCATCGTGGAAAAGGTACGGGAACTTTACGGCAAGGGCACCCGTGAATTTCTGATTATGGGTCATAGTCAGGGTGGGGCACTGGCGTACCTGACCCGTTCGTACCTGGCTGACCTGGTGCGACGCCAGGAGCTTCCCGGTGATCTGGTCTTCAAAACGTACTGCAGTGCCGCTCCTAAACCGGGTAATCTGTATTATGCCTATGATTATGAGTTTCTCACGCGGGATGGTTGGAGTCATACCGTTTTAAACGCCGCTGATTGGGTACCCGAAACGCCCTTTTCCATTCAGACGCTCCGTGATTTCAATCCCGTCAACCCATTTAAAGACGTTAAACCAGCCCTTAAAAAACAGCCCTTTTTAATCCGAATTTTTGCGAGACGCATTTATAACCGGATGGACCGGGCGACGCGTACCGCCGAAAAACGTTTCCGGAAAACCCTCGGGAAAATGGTGTATTCACAGGTGAAGAAGTACAAACCCAACCTGCCGCAACCTACTTATGCCTCCGTGAACAATTACATGCGGGCGGGTTCACCCATCATCCTCCAACCGAATGATGCGTATCGAAAACGTTTTCCCGAAGATGGCAAGAACGTATTCGTACACCATTTGCTGACACCCTATTACTTTTTAGTGAATACATACTATCCGAAAAAATGATCGGATAGGGGCAATGAAGTAGGGCAACCTGTTTTTTCACTTGACGCCATGCAAGGGACTTGGCCAGCCCGGCAGGCACAGCCTACCAACTAAAAAGTCCGTAGCG
>NZ_NMPS01000165.1:0-229 GCF_002261125.1 Siphonobacter sp. BAB-5385
TTCGTCCAGGGTCAGATCGTGTGACCAGTCTTCCAAGATATCGAAGGCTCGTAAGAATACTTTCATCGAATCTGTCGGTACCGGTAGGAAATAGACGGTCTGCTCCTGATTCGTGAAAGCGTTGAGATCATCGCCAAACTTGATACCATTCGACTGAAGAAAGCTGACGAGTTCATTCTTCGGAAAACTTTTAGTGCCGTTAAAGGCCATGTGCTCGGTAAAGTGAGCC
>NZ_NMPS01000166.1:0-217 GCF_002261125.1 Siphonobacter sp. BAB-5385
ATCTAAAAACTCCTGATAGGTTTTTGAGCCGTATGAACGGAGCACGGAGGCTTCATCAAGGCTCGCAAACGTGAAGTAACTGGGTCGGATATCGCCATCACGCACCCGTTCGTAGTTAGTCAGGATGAGATCAGTCGTAGCGGCCTCGACTTCAGCCTGCGTTCGGCAGTAGGTTACCTGGATGCCCAGCCGCTCAGCGTCGGCTTTAAATTCCTGC
>NZ_NMPS01000167.1:0-410 GCF_002261125.1 Siphonobacter sp. BAB-5385
TACGGCTCAAAAACCTATCAGGAGTTTTTAGATAAATTCGGTCAGGTACCCTACCGTTACGTGTGTACGGCAACGCCATCCCCCAATAAGTTTAAAGAACTCATTCACTACGCGGGGTTCTTAGGCATCATGGATACAGGGCAGGCCCTAACGCGGTTTTTCAAGCGTGATTCCACCAAAGCCAACAACCTGACGATTCATCCACACAAGGAGCGTGAATTCTGGTTGTGGGTGGCAAGCTGGGGATTGTTTCTGACCCGCCCCTCTGATCTGGGCTACTCGGATGAGGGCTACGATCTTCCCGAATTAAAGGTACACTGGCATTTAGTGCAGACGGCGACCTCCGAAACGACTGCCGACCGCGATGGCCAGCTGAAACTCGTGCGTAATCAGGCTGTCGATTTAAAGAC
>NZ_NMPS01000015.1:0-559 GCF_002261125.1 Siphonobacter sp. BAB-5385
GGCTCACGGTTTTGCCTTCATCGGGCAGATCACCATTGAAACGGACGTCGTTCGGGAAAACAATCAGACCTACCGCCTGGGATGGTCCGAGCAGTGTAAAGACGGCTCGAAGATGGGCGTTGGATCACCCGAATACCTGTTGCTGTTTCGAAAGCTACCCTCGGATACCTCGAATGCGTACGCGGATGAGCCGGTAACTAAATCAAAAGACGAGTACACCCGCGGTCAGTGGCAGATTGATGCCCGTGCTAAGTGGAATAGTTCCGGAAATCGCCTGCTCTCCAGTTCGGAAATTGCCGCCTGGCCAGTAGATAAGATCGCTAAGGTCTTTACGCAGCGGGCGAAAGATTCGGTCTACAATTATGCCGCTCACGTGGAGGTAGCTAATCAAATGGACGAGGCAACCAAGCTCCCCGCTTCGTTTGAAAGCCTGAAGATTCCCGCCCGCTCGGAAAACGTATGGGATGATGTGGTACGCATGCGTACGCTCAATACCCGTCAATCCCAGAGCCGGGAAAACCAGCATATCTGTCCCTTTCAGCTGGATATTGTCGAGCGG
>NZ_NMPS01000168.1:0-3744 GCF_002261125.1 Siphonobacter sp. BAB-5385
AGACGCATCAAACGTACCCGTCGCAGTCGGTGCTCCTTCCTGGGAAAGCGGGTCGAAACTGAAATTTTTGACCACCCCGTCCAACATGAACCACTGGGTTAGGGTCTGCCCCGTTTCCCGTCCGTACACAAATAGTTTATCCTGCCAGATCGACGCATATCCAATCTTTCCGGGACTCGTATGCGTATCCGGACGATCCACCCAGGTAATCCCCGAACCGCCGCCGCCTGCAGTAATCCCCAGAGCCTTCTGCAGAAACAGACGATAGTCCTGAATACCCATGCGGACCGTCGTCGTACCGAGGTTCATCAGGAATTCGCCGTTCGATAAGCTCAAACCTTCAGCTGTGACGAGCGAAGGCATGTTCTGAGAGTTCCAGATCAGACGATCAGCCTGAATGTTACCCAAGCTTCCCTGATCGGCCTGAACGATGCTAAACCGGTTTCCTTCCCCGAGGCTCAGGCCCTTACCCGGCAGGTAAACAATACCCGGACCTCCGCCGCCACCCGGCGAGCGGTTGATAAGATCCTGAACGAAGGCCCGAAAGTCCCGTATGATGCGTTTGCCCTTTACATCATAGTAAAAGGTCCAGGTAGTATCCGCGGTGATCGGGCTCAGATAGGTAGACCAACCTTCCTTGGTGGGATAGGCACTGGCACCGGCCCGCTGGCTGACGCCGAACTCGAACTCGGCCTTCTGGGCTTTTTGGATGGTTTGCTGGCCAAGTACCGGCGTTCCCAGCAGGAACAGGCCCAATACGGCATAAAGTAAGCGTTTCATTTTTAAGTGTTTTGGAGTGAGAATCGAAACTGAAAGAGCATACTTCTGGCAAAGACTAGGCGGTTTTCCTAGCCTTCAAAAGGGTGTTTTAAGGTTTGCTGAAAGCTTTTAGGAGTTTGTCTGGAATTTTACTGGCGTCGAACGTGTAATCAGCGTACTCGTACTTTCGCCAAAGCACCAGGCTGTCAGGTACCCCTATCGTTCGATAAGTGGGAGGCTCATGCAAAGACCCGTAGCCTGTCCTAATCGTGGGCATACGTTTAATCTGAAGCGATTCGTCCTCGTCTACAAAAACAGTCAGCATAGAGAGCGTATCGACACTGAGGATTTTGGAATGCGGTTGGTTACTTAAAAAGTCAGAGGGATATTCTTTTAGGGGGTCCCATCCGATATTCGCATACTGCTGACACCGCTGACAAGGACACTGACATTGCCCAGAAAGGCTCACTAGGAGCAGGATTAAAAAGACGATTAGGGGTCTCATAGGATTGAGTTTAGTCCGAAAGGGCGTACTTCTGGCAAAGACTAGGTGGTTTTGCTAACCCTCAGAAGTTTGATTTTTAGCTATTTAGAGGATTCAGGGAAGAATCGCCTGCGAACGTGACTGTCCAGTACAGCAGGATCAAGCGAGTAGTAGGCAGTTGTTGTGCCGGATCGCCTGCTAGTGGCCACGATGCGTAGCGTTTTCACGGGCCTGGTGTGTTCTACGCCGCTTAAATCTGCATATACCGTCTGGATCATAAGCGTATCAACGCCGACACTGGAGGTAGGGGCTTGCGGCGTCTGAGCGGATACCTTACAAGCGAAAGCGAGCAGGAAAAGGACTAGGAAGCGTTTCATTTATTTTGTGTTTTGGAGTTGAGAAAAGGACTTAGAACGTAATGTTGTTGGCTTGAAAGAGATTAAGCGAATAGGGATTGGTTGTTGTCAAGTAGCGTGATTACGTCCGCACTACCTGAATCGTTGATGTGAATTCCTTGGCCTGAACCATCAGAAGGTGCGTACTTGCTGTCCGCGGGTACAAACGCTTCACCCAGGTTCAAGTACCTGATTAAAGGATCACCCGCAGCCGCTACCAAATCCCTTTTGATAGTTCTGAAATCGTTCGCTTTTGCCTGGTTAGCGGCTACCTGAAGCGGTGTACTACCGTAAAAGAGCAGTACTGTGTTCTTAAAAAACTTCTTCTTCCAGTTTATAAGACCCTGCACGTAAGCGGTGAACTGTGCATTTGTAGTACTCTGAGCAACGTCGTTGGTTCCGTGATTTTCAACGATAACCTTTACATCAGGATACCGCCAGAGTCCGTTGTTGATATTATATAAAGCATATCGTGAACTACTTCCTCCCACCGCCTTATTGACTATCTGTAGATTTCTGCCCGCTGTTTCAAATAGCATCTTAGATTCCCAGATGAAGTGGTTAAGCCTAGTGGTAGGCCCTGTATCTCCGGTAGCTATGCTATCGCCAATCACCAGCATTAATCCATCGTTGTAAAAGTTCTGATCAGAATAGCAGGCGATGGTATTAAACGTTATCGTTGACCTATGGCCTGTCAGGGTTGTCTCGGAGGTAGCGGTTATATTCCAATTAATCGTAGATAGCATAGAGCCATCCAGAAACTGATTAATTTCAAATATCAGAGGCCCATAGAAGGGTCCTGTCCATCCTCTAAGATTAGGAAAGGCATAATTGCCGTAGTTGGTGGCGTTGGGTGAAACTAAACCCACAAGGTTTATTTCAACATTCTTATTACTGTTAATTACTATCGTACTAATAAACATCATCTGTTTATTAGGTATGGTTAGACTACCGAGAAACTGACCAGCACCGGTCATTTGGGCTAGTACTAAATCAGCCGTGGATATTCTCGCTATGGAAGCATGATGACCATAAAGTTCGAAAAAGTCTCTGGCGACCCCGACTCGATTGTTGGCTATTGGAAATCCTGCCATGGCTTTAGTTCATTTTTTGAGCAGCCCACCACCAAATAGAGCCGTCAGATTGTTTAGAATATTTCGAAGGATTGCCGTCGTTGTTCTGTTCATCAGAAGCAACAGCATAAAAGGTTTCCTCGAGTGGATCAGGCAGAGCTACCAAGTCGGCGTAACTGGCTACTGGCACGAACGCCGGTAGCAAGGGCGGACGCTGCAGCACCTGAGTCCAGACCACGCGGGTGTTTCGGTAGACGTCAGCCGATACGGCACGAACATTGAGTGCTGACATGGCTAGAGTTGGTTTAGAAAGTTTGAAATCTGACGAGCAATCGCGGGCATACCCACCAGGCTATTGGGGTGGACGTTATCGGAGGTGTAATGCGAAATGTTTTCGTAGGTGATTCCAGACGTGGAAAACAAATCAAGCACCGGTACGGCATACAAAGCCGCCACGTCCTTGATCGCCTGGGCATACCCCAGCTGCGAGACGTAAAGACTGCTATCATTGCCCCGTTGTAAGGGCGTGAGGAAGGCAATTCGCCGGGCGGGATTGCCCGCCTGAAGCCCCTGAATTGTGCCTTTCAGAGCCCCGTAAAACGTAGTATCTTCCGTGCTGGTAATATCGCCCAGCGGCACGCTATAGAATCCGTCGTTGGTGCCGATGAAAACGACGATTAGATCAGCCCCAAGAGCATTGATTTCCGCAATTCTTGAAAGCAGGGAAGGACGGACAACGCCGTCCTCAGGCGTGGTAACGTTCTCTTTTCCCTTTGCCAGACAAGAACCCGAAACGGCGTTATTGACATAGCTAAACCCGTGTCGGGCCTGAATGTATTTCTGAAACTGGTCCAGAAACGTGATGCTATCGCCAGCGAACACGAGTTTTTTTCTATGCCAGGGCGAGAGCTGAAGAATGATTCCTGAAAAGTCAATCAGCTCCGGCGGTATCGTATTGCGAAACGCCTCCACGGGCGTTGCTACAGGGCCTTTTTGCAGCTGAAGCTTGCTGTAATCACTACTACCCCCCGTT
>NZ_NMPS01000169.1:0-263 GCF_002261125.1 Siphonobacter sp. BAB-5385
GCACCGACTGCGACGGGTACGTTTGATGCGTCTTCGAGTAAGCTGAAAGTAAACTGGTCAATTGCCCGCACGGACGTGATCAGCTGGGATGTCTTCGTGAGTATTGGCGACTCATTGCATTACAACCTGGAGGCGGGAGGACTCGCCGCGGGTCTTCGCTCACAGGACATCCAGACCTACGGCGGGGATAAGTTTTACGTCAAAGTTCGGGGCCGACTGACTGAATCGGGAGCCTATACCCCCTTCTCGAAACAGATTGAAAT
>NZ_NMPS01000170.1:0-258 GCF_002261125.1 Siphonobacter sp. BAB-5385
TTTTCCATCAGAATCTCTTAGTCTATTGTGTTCGAGTATAACTTTTTTGCCCTGCCACACATCA
This sequence comes from Siphonobacter sp. BAB-5385, assembly GCF_002261125.1. Classification (NCBI taxonomy): domain Bacteria; kingdom Pseudomonadati; phylum Bacteroidota; class Cytophagia; order Cytophagales; family Cytophagaceae; genus Siphonobacter; species Siphonobacter sp. BAB-5385. Next base: position 65 of record NZ_NMPS01000170.1, read on the forward strand.
CAATCTATGACATCATTTATACCAGTTTGGCAGTCTAAATAGGGTTTGCCAAAAGTATTTTTTAAACCATAATTAACTTGATCGAATTGAAGCTTAGTATAATTATAAGTGTGCCCAAATGAAATTATGATCGCGGCTAGTTTACTTTCATAAAAATATAAAGCTATCTCATCTATAGGCACTTCTTGAATTTT